>JACIYD010000416.1 GCA_014360105.1 Clostridia bacterium | reverse complement strand
TATCTTGGCATCGGTCTCTTTGCGCAGATCGTCGATTTTAGCATAAAGCTTATCAATCTTGGTATCAATCTTTTCGTCAAGCTTTCCCAGCTTATCATCCAGCTTGCCCAACTGCTGCATGATCATGTTGAACGGGTCAAAGGAGGTGCGGAAGGTGAATCCCTGCTCCTCGCTGCCAGCAGCCAGTTGCTTTCTGGTTTCGTCCCCGACCACAGCCAAGCCGCCTCCCCTCCCTTGCCCATACTTTACCACATTTACGGGAATTGGGGCAATACCTTTGGTTAACAAACTGGCCTAGCACAGTCCTTCGGTTCACTGCTCAAGGCTATGTAATGCAGGATAAGAGAGACACCACAGCGCAGGCAAAGCCTGCGCCAAGGCTTTAACCACGGCGGTTTGCCCGGTCGACATCCGGTCGACCTGACGAGTGCCAAGGGAGGTGAACAAAGTGACCGCCAAACTGGAGGGAAAAATCACGGCCAAGGTTAGCAGGCAGGTTTACGCCGAACTCCAGGCTCAAGCCCAGGTTCAAGGTCTAACGATCAGCGAGCTGGTCAGGAACACCCTGGACGCACATTTCCGTAACGAAGCCGCCCGCCTGGGAGTGCCGGTGGTGAGCGATACCTCCCTCCGTCCCAAATGGGAACGCGCCCCTAATATGCATCTTGCCCCGGGAATCTATCTCGTCAGGGCCTACCGCCTACACAGGCGGTTTCCACGCCGTTAGCAGATACCGGTCAGGGGCATTGGTAATGCCCACCTTCACGAACCCGGCGCTGGTAAAGATCCTTAGCATGTCCTCGTCGTCAGGAAGCAGGTGATCACGCACCACTCCGCCCAGGGACGCATGAAGGGAATTCACTGCCTCGCGGTTCATCGTATGGCAAATTACTACCCTACCTCCGGGCTTTAGGAGCCGGGCCATCTCTTGGGCAGCCCGGGGCTTATCTGCCAGATGAGGAAAACAGGAATTACAAATCACCTCGTCGAAATCGGTGTCAAGGAGAGGAGCGCAGGTGATGTCGCCGACGATGTACTCCACAGCGTGGCCGTACTTGGCGCGGGCACGAATCAGCATCTCCTCGGCGATGTCAAGGGCCACTACTCTGCCCTGCGGGCCCACGGCCTCCAGAAGAAAGGGAAGCAAAATACCCGTCCCCGTTCCCACGTCAAGCACCCTGCTCCCGGGTGCAATTGAAAGCTCCCTTATGAGTTCTCTAAGACGGCTTACGGTTTCCGGCGTGGCGAGGTCATCCCAGTTGGCCGCCATTTGGTTGAAGTATTCTTTGACTGCATGGCTCATCCGCCTACCCACCTCCTGATAGCTGAGTTTGGCCTTTCGAGCCTCTGGGCAACCGCGGTCGGCGCGTTAAAGGATCGCACCCGGAAAGCATGAACATCTTGCCACCCTTAACTAGACCTCCCAGCAAGCAACAAAATGACCTTTTTGGACCTCCCTCAAGTCTGGTGCTACCCGGCACATGTTACTAGCCGAAGGGCAGTAAGGATAGAATTTGCAGCCACATAGGTGGCCAGCCGCCCCTACGAAATCTGGCGCCTTCTCGAACTTCAACCCATTGTACCCGTGGCCGAAGAAAGCGCCAACCAACAGACACGTATAGGGGTGCTTCGGCTTTTCGCAAACCTCCTCCACCGGTCCCAACTCCACGATGCTTCCCCGATACATGACGGCGACCCGGTGGCTAATCCAGCGGATTACCTTCAGATCATGGGAAATAAAAAGGTAGGCAATGTTGAATTGCCTTTGGATTTCCTTAAACAGTCTAAGTACCTGCGCCTGGACGGAGGCGTCCAGCATGGAGGTAGGTTCGTCAGCCACGATGAACTCCGGCTGCAAAGACAAAATGCGGGCCAGAACCACTCTTTGGATCTGCCCACCGCTTAGCTCGTGGGGATAACGGCTCAGGTGTTCCCTGTGTAGACCCACCAGCTCTATGAGTTGTTCTGCTATCTTTTCTTCTTCTCTGCGGCTGCCGACAATCCGGTGGATGCGGATGGGCTCCACCAGGCTATCGTATATCCTCATC
>JACIYD010000415.1 GCA_014360105.1 Clostridia bacterium | reverse complement strand
TAGACCTTGAACCTACGTTCCGCACCCTCAGGTGGACCTTTAGCAACTTTTTGTCCCCGGTGGCGCCGGGTCGCTGCGAGATCGGTTTATCCCAGTGCCATCTTTTGCTCGAGGCTTCCCGCCAGGACCAAGGCGTAGGCCGCGCGGATGGCCGCTTCCATAGTCCCTCCGGCGGGGCTTGCTTTTGGATTTACCGTTTGGTATACTCTCGGTAAGAATATCTTACAAGAGGAGAACACATTCTTATGAGTTACGAGATCATGCGGGTGACAGCCAAGGGCCAGTTAACAATCCCTGTGGCGATCAGAAAAAAGTTAAATATTCATGAGGGCGACTACCTGCAGGTTTATTTGGAGAAAGATGAAATCCGTTTAAAAAAGGTTGAGCCAATCCGTCCTTTGGGTCCGGAAGACCCTATTTGGCGGCTGGTAGGAGCAGGAGAAAGCGGCCAAAAGGATATTTCTGTAAACCACGACCGCTATCTAGCCGAAGGAGAAATTAACCGGTGGAGAAAATAATGGTCGATACAAGTGCAATTTATGCCCTTCTAGACAAATCAGATAACCTACACCGGCGATCCTTTGCTCTTTTTCGGGAGCTAAGTACAAAACCGATAACGGTGGTCATCACAAATTTTATTGTGGCTGAGTGCCATGCGCTGCTGGCCGGCAGGTTAAGCCCGGAAATAGCCCGCAATTGGTTAAAAGGGCTGTGTTGGCCGGTGGAGCGGGTAATGGAAGAGGACGAGCAGAGGGCTAAAGAGATAATCCTTACATATATTGACAAATCCTTTTCCTATACAGATGCAACTACATTTGCCGTTATGGAGCGCCTGGGCATAAATAGAGTACTGGCTTTTGATCAGCATTTTTCCCAATACGGTTTTATTCTTTACGGAACTGAAAATCGACTTTAAAGGGGAAGAAAACGAACAACGGCGTCATTAGCCAGAGCCCTGACGCCAAGCCCTCGGGTGCCTTGAGACGGCGGGCGGACTGTGTAGTTCTAACTACACCCTACCATCTCCTCTCCAGCAAAGGGTTACGAAACGGTTAACGTTAACCGTTGAAGGGCCTGGGCGCCTGGCCACGGCTTATCCCTCAGCACCAAAAAACCAACCCGCTGGGTGGCCGGGAGCGTGAACGTCATGGCCGCCAGACGGCTGGCCGGGCACAAGGACCTGCGGACCAGAGTTGGGTATGCGGGGTAACTGATTTGGACTGCCGATTTAGATAGTCAAACCGGCGTGGTGCAGGATTTTGGAAGGACAGCGGAGAAAACAAACATAACGATAAGAAAAGTGCGGAGAAGGTGAATGAAGAATGCAACTAACTTTGTTTGACGCTTCCTGCTTTGCTGTTGAAACGCAAAAAGAGAATACTATTATCATAGGCCGCCCTTCCTTGCTTTCAAGGATTGATAAACAAATGTCGTACATTATAATAGGTGACGCCCTTACTGCATTAAGAGAGTTACCCGACGAAACTATCCAGACCTGTGTCACCTCACCCCCGTATTGGGGGCTTCGCGATTATGGTATTCAGGGCCAGATTGGGGTGGAGATGGACTTTTGCGAATACCTGGACAAGCTTGTTAAAGTATTCCGCGAAGTAAAGAGAGTTTTAAAACCCGACGGCACTTTCTGGCTGAATGTAGGCGATGGGTATACCAGTGGAGGTAGGACTTATCGGGCGCCCGACAAGAAAACAGACAACGGCCGCGTGGTGCGCGGGTTGCCTTTCAGACCCCCTACTCCAGCAGGCTTAAAACCGAAAGATCTCCTGGGCTTACCGTGGCGGTTAGCTTTCCTATTACAGGATGACGGCTGGTATTTGAGGGCGGACATTATCTGGTTCAAGCCCAACGTGCTTCCTGAAAGCGTTAAAGACAGGCCGACTATTGCCCATGAATATATATTCCTACTCACTAAAAACGAACATTATCATTATGATTATCAAGCAATCCTTGAGCCGGCCGCTTCTGGTCAAGGTGTCCGGAATAAGCGGTCGGTCTGGGCCGTGAATACCGAACCTTACCCGGAGGCGCATTTCGCGACC
>JACIYD010000414.1 GCA_014360105.1 Clostridia bacterium | reverse complement strand
AGACGAGAAGCAGTTCCGCGCCATCTGCCAAAACGCCCTGGAAGGCCTGGCCACGAAGAAGCTAAACCTCGAGATGCTCATTGAGCGGCGGGCGCGCGCACAGGAAAGGCGCATCGTCCCGGAGACTGTCGCCCGCTTCATCCGAGAAGCGGCGGAGTATATACCGCTCAACGTGAAGACCCTCCCTCGCCTTCCCCACACCTTCGAACCGGGCAAGACACCCACCGTGCTGCGGCAGTATGAAAGAGACCCCGATTGGCGGCTCCCCCCGCTGGCTGAGAAATATCCACGGTGTTCGACTGATCGGGACACAGCTGAGGTGAATAACCTGGAGTGGATCACTCCCGGGCATCCCCTGTTTGAAGCGATGCGCCGCCACATCTACAGGCAGGCCCTGGACGTATTTGGTAAAGGGGCAACCTTTTACTCACTCCAACACGACCAACCCGCGCGCATCGACTTCTACCGGGCACGCGTGGTGGATGGCCTGGGTAACGTGGTCCACGAGCGGCTATTTGCTGTCGAGATCTCTGAAGGCCGGGAGCCTCGCCTGCGGGAGCCTAACCTCCTTGGAAACTTGTTGCCGGCCTCCGAAAAGGGGACGCAGGACGCAACTGGAGACCCCACCGCCTCGGCCGCGCTCCCCGCAAAGGACGTGAGCGAAGCACGGGAAGGTCGCGCTACCCTTCCTAGGGTGGCCAGCCTTCCGGAAGCCACGGCCTGGCTCAACGAGCACGCGCTGGTACCGTTTCTGGAAGAAACCCGCAAGGAGCGGTTGGCGGAGGTGGACCGGATCGCAGCCCACGTGGAGCTTTCCCTCACCGAACTCCTGCACCGCGCCGATGAAGAAATCGGCCGAGCAGCAGTCGAGGTAGAAATGAAGGTCCCCGGGGCAGAGGGTCGCCTCGCTAGAGCCGAAGCGCGGCATGCAGAGCTCCTTGCCCGCCGCGAGCGCCGTCGGAAAGAGCTCGAGCAGCAGCGTTCCCTGTCGCTCCAGGCGGTGGAACGTCTGGCGACTGTCCTCGTGCTACCTCATCCGGCGCGCAAGGCGCCGGACGTTCAGCGGTTGCAGCCTGACCCCGAGACCGAAGCTATCGCCATGCGGGTGGTGATGGGGTACGAAAAGGCCCACGGTCGTCAAGCTTACGACGTGCACGAAAAGAACCTGGGGTACGACATCACCAGTCTCGACCTCAATTCAGGGGAGCTCCGGCTGATCGAGGTCAAAGGCCTCAGCGGTGCCGCCGGCATGGTGTTGCTGACCCCCAACGAGCGCCGCGTAGCCGAAGATCGCCGCGACTGCTACTGGCTCTATATTGTTACCAACTGCAAGACCACGCCGCGCCTGCAGGAGCCAATTAAGGACCCGGCCCGCTTCCCCTGGCACGAAGTAACCAAGGTGCAGCACTACTGGTTAGAAGTCAACGCCCTTACCCAGCCCATGCGTGTTAGACAGGCCGGGCCCACATATGACGTTGGCCCGCCCGGGGGCGGTTACTCATGAGACGCCTCGACGCCAACGGACTGATTACGAAAACGTCGGCGGCCGTTGGCGATCCCTTGGGGGTGGACTGAAGAGTGATACCTAAGGGATGCAAGCGATTAGCCGAGGTAGACTTCCCCATCGCCCTGGTGTCCAAGCATGCGGTGCGGGAGAAGTCCATCCGGTACGGGCACCCGTCTACACTGCACCTGTGGTGGGCACGACGGCCGCTGGCTGCTTGTAGGGCAATGCTACTGGCTCTACTCTGGCCCGACCCGTGCGATCCGCTATGCCCCGAGGAATTCAAGCGTAGAGCGCGTGAGCTTCTTCGGCCCATCCAGGGCCGGACAGGTCCCACCGATGAAGATCTTCGCAAGGCCCTCCTGAGGTTCATCGGAGACTTCGCCAACTGGGACCTGTCGGCCAACGCCAACTACTTGGAAGCCAGCCGCGAGCTTGTGAAGGCGGCACACGATGGGGTACCGCCGCTCGTCGTGGATCCGTTTGCAGGGGGCGGGTCCATCCCACTCGAGGCGCTACGGGTCGGCTGCGACGCCTTAGCCAGCGACCTCAACCCAGTCGC
>JACIYD010000413.1 GCA_014360105.1 Clostridia bacterium | reverse complement strand
GCGTTGTCACCTGGTGCGGTTTTGCCCGCCGCATTGTGGAGCTGGCGGGCGCCAAAACCCGGGTGCGGCCGGTCTCAAGCAGTGAATTCCCGCGGCCGGCCAGGCGACCGGCCAACTCGGCCCTGGACCCCTGGCCGCTGGCAGAAACCATTGGTTATTTGGCCTAGGCGTTGCGCCATTAATGGCTTAAGCTTGGGGGTAAAGCCGGGTCCGAGCCCCGGAAAAAGGCATTGGCGGAGGGACTTCCACGTGAGCGAAAACGAACAGGTGACGGCAGCCGCGCGGCCCTGGGGCGAAGGGCAGACGCCGCGCCGCCGGGATGAGGCCGCCGACTTCGACGAGATCGACTTGCGGGAATACCTAGTCACGCTCTGGCGCTACCGCCGCATGATCCTGGCCGTGGTGGCCGCCGCAGTCCTGGTGGCGGCCGGCGCCAGTTTCCTCATCACCCCCGTATACGAGCTACATACCACCCTGGGGCTCGCCCAGTACCCGTCGGGTTTTTACACCAATCCGGGCGCCGCCACAGAGGTGCTTGCCAGCACCGACTTCCTCGGCGAAGTAACCGCGGGCCTGAACCTGCCCCGGGACCGCCGGCACCTGCTGGAGCTGGCCGAAAACCTGGAGGTCAAGCCCGTCGAAGGAACAAACTTGCTTAAGATTACCCTAAGAACGGCCGATCCTGCCACCGGCCGCGCCCTTCTGGAGAAAATGGTCGCGCTTTACGCCGCAAGGAGCGAGCAAGAATTGGCGGAGCAGCGGGACCTTTTGCGGCGCCAACTGGCCACCGTGGAAAAGTGGCAGGCCGACGTTGACCGGGGCATTACCGAGTTGCGCCAGGCCCTGGCCGCGTTGCCCGCCGCTGGCGGTTTGGAGGCGGGCTTTCAGCGGGCGCAGTTGGCAACGGCCTTACAGGGCTTGGAACAGCAGCGGCTGGCCCTTTTGGACCGCTACCTGGGTCTGCAGAAGGAGCTGACCTCGCTGCGGCCGGTGCAGGTGGTGCAAAAGGCGGAACAACCGCTCCGGCCCGTACGGCCGCGCCCCGCCCTGAACGTGGCCGTGGCCCTGGTGTTGGGGCTGATGGTTGCCGTGCTTGCCGCCTTTGCCCGCGAGTATTTCCGGCGGCCCACACCGCTCGACTACGGCACGGTAGGCGGGACGTAAAGCCCTCCGCCAGTCTTCCCCTTAGTAAAACAAATTCTCTCTTTGCCGACAGGAAAAGCACCTTCCATGGCGAATGGCATCGCGTGGCAAATCTGCCGGCGGGGTCACCGGTCCGGAGTTTATCTGGCCGTAGGGGCCAAGGGCGGATTTAAGTAGGACGTTTAAGGTGCGGGCTGCTGCAGATGCGGCCGAGGGTAACACTACCCTCAAACTCCGCAGCAACGTTGGCAGCTTTGAAACCGACGAGGTAGTTATCGGCAAGGTAGCCAAGCCGATCACGGTGAGTGCCTTCGCCGCCCCGCAGATTGCCTATCTCGGTCAGTTGCAGCCAGCCGACGACATCACCATACCCGAGGCGAAAGACGGTGGCATCAAGAAACAAGGCGTTAAGCTGCTGCTTCCGGATGGCATCAAGTTTGCCGCCAAACCGACTGTAAAAGTACCCTGACTCCTGAGACGAAGATCGTCGGCGTAGGAACGCTCAAAGGCACGACGGAGATCAAGGCCGGGCTGATGGCCAAGGTCACGGCCACAGCTGAGGGCAAGGCCCTGGTTGTGCGGCTGTTGCCCGCGAAGAAGGGCAGATGACCGCGGAGATGACCGGCTTCTGAAAGGCAAACCCGGCGCACTACCGTTTCTGCCGGCGAGCACTGGATTACCGAGCCTTCCGACCGCGAACTTCAAGAGATCTTGAGCCTGGGTGGGCCAGCCTCCTGAGCCGGTCCATTCCATTGGCTCCCCAGTGGGCGGCACCGGCCGGTATGTTGGCAGTACTAAGGTAAGAGACACTGCCTGCTGCTTTGCCGCCATAAAATGCCTCCCAGGGTGCGGCAGCGCGGGCCGGTCGGAGAGTTGGTCCTGTTGACGGGCAAGAGTACCCATTGGATTCCGTGACTCAATCGTAT
>JACIYD010000412.1 GCA_014360105.1 Clostridia bacterium | reverse complement strand
TCTCCTCGTCTTCCTCTTCTACCGGGAGCAAAACCACGTATTCCCGGTCCTTCACTTCCAATACGGCTACGACCATAAACTCCCGCTCTTCGCCCTCTTCGTCCGTAAGAACAATAGTATCGTTTTCGGTCACTTCCTCACCCCGTTTCTTCAGGTTACGCCTATTCTATGCTTTCCAAGCAGGCCTGTCAACCACCTGGCATACCGGGTTATCCCCACTTATTACGGGTGGTCTTTGGCTCCCGGCAAGTGAGTATGAGCATCGCGGCAAGCCGAACTCGTGCGAGAGCGAGGGCGAAGGTGGGGCCGAGGGCTGGATGCCCGAGGCAGTCCCTGAAGCATGGAGCCGAATGGGCCGGGAACCCCACTCAAGCCCAGATCGAGCCCTAATTTGGCCCGCGGGGCTCACGGAACGAGCGGGAGCCAAAGACCGCAACGAATATGAGCTGCGGATAACTTAGTCTGGCCTACGTAGTGCGTAAGGGGAGGAACCAGGCGTCAAATTCCTGCTACGGCCGCCGAAGCAGGGTCGACGGCGCTTTGGCGCTGCCAACACATCTGGGAGCACGGTGCGCCGGTCCGCAGGGCGGCCGGAGAAGTTAGAATATGGGGTCATGGCCTAGCAGGCAGCCGGATCACGTCTTAAATAGCATACACGGCATCGGTCGGCATTCTTCGGGGTGGCTATAGCTCTTCCGGCGTCTCTTTGCCGGCCCCACCCGCGCGTTTGCGGTCCAGGTAGCTCTGGAGAATGAGGCTGGCCGCTACCTGGTCGATAACACGGCGGCGCCGGCGGCGCGAAAGGTCGGCAGCCAGGAGGACCCGTTCGGCCGCCGCCGTGGTGAGACGCTCGTCCCAATAATGGACGGGAAGGTCGAGACGCTCCGCCAAGAGCCCGCCGAACTCCTTTACCCGCTCCGCAGCCGGACCCAGGGTGCCGTTAAGGCGGCACGGCAGGCCGATGACGAGCGTCTCCACCTGATAGCGCCGCGCCAGGGCAATCAGGGCCTCCAGGTCTTTTTCGCGCGAACGGCGCTCTACGGTACCTACCGGCAGCGCCGTCTGCCCCAGGGGATCGCTTACCGCCACCCCGATTCTCTTTTCGCCGATGTCCAGCGCCATCACCCGCATATGCCGCCTCCGTCCTAGACCACCTTCAGGCAGAAATCGCGGCAGGCCCGGGCACAATAGCCGCACAGGATGCAGCGCGCCGCGCGCACCTGTACCCGGCCGTCGACCACCACCAGCGCCCCCTGGTGACAAGAGGCAACGCAGGCGCCGCACCCGGTGCACCATTCCTCCACCAGAAGCCGCCGCGGCCTGGCACGCACCGCTTGTGCCAGACGCGGCGGTAGCGGCCGGCCGTCGGCAAGGAGCACGTTAGCCTTCACCTCGGCCCGGCTGGCCATCCCGACGGCCACCGCATCCACAAAGGGTAGCCCGAAAACAAACCGTAAAGCTTCGGCGGCCTCACCGGCCAGGTGCCCCCCGCCGAGGGCCTTCATCACGTAAATGCCTTTGCCGGCAGCCCGGGCCTCCGCCACCGCCGCCAGCATTGCCTCGCAGTCACCGTCAATGATCCCAAGACCCTGTCGGTTCAATAGAGGGTGGATGACGTCGATTTCCGCCATAGCGGCTGCGGCCCGCACCGCGGCCACGGCGTGGGTGGAAATGCCCACCGCCCGCACGAGGCCCTTTTCTTTGGCCTCCAGGAGATAAGCCAGCGCTTCGTAGTGCCCCCGGATGGTTAGCGCCGTCTCTTGCTCGTGCAGAAGAAAGAGATCTAGATACGAGCGATCAAGGGCACGGAGCGCTCCTGTGAGGCTCCGCTCCATATCTTTTCGGGTATAGGCGTAGGACTTGGAGGCAATGACCGCCTCGTCGCTCCGGCCGGCCAGGGCGATCCGGAGGCACTCGTAGTTTTGGTAGCTTTCGGCCGTGTCGATAAAATTGATGCCCTGCTCCAGGGCAAAACGGAGCAACGCGGCAGCCCGTCGCCGGTCGACGGCGCCGTGGGAAGGGCTGTGGGTCAAGGAACCAAAGCAAAGGCGCGAAACCCTGATACCGGTT
>JACIYD010000411.1 GCA_014360105.1 Clostridia bacterium | reverse complement strand
TCCCGCCTCATGTCCCTGCGGACCGCCCTTGCCGAGCAGGAGCACTCCACCCGCAACATGGAGGACGCCAGGGGGTTTCTGGACGCCTCGGAGGGCGCGCTGGCAAAGTTCACCGATACCCTGCAGCGGGTGCGCGAACTGGTCATTTACGGCGCCAGCGGCACCCTCTCTGATTCTGACCGCCAGGCCCTGGCGGACGAGGTGGACCAGCTCATCGACGAACTGATCCAGACCGGCAACGCCACCTATGCCAACCAGTTCCTCTTCGGCGGCCAAAAGACCACCAGTCGGCCCCTGGAGCGCAAGAGCGGAACGCTCGGAGAATACGTAGAATACATGGGCAACGATAAAGCCCTCAAATGGGAAGTGGCTCCAAACGTGACCATGGAGATCAGCGTCGCCGGCAGCAAGATTTTTAAGGTGGATGGGGCGAACCAAAGCAGCCTGTTTGGAACACTGATCCAGATCAGGGACGCCCTGCGGGGCGGCAGCACACAGGATCTCCAGGATTTAAGTGGCACGTTTCTAGGCGAGATTGATAGCCACATAGACCACTTCCTCCAGCTTCGCGCCGTCTACGGCGCCAAAAGTAACCGCCTGCGCCTGGCCCTCGACCGCAACTTTGAGAGCAAGATCAACATGACCGAACTCCTTTCGCGTCTTGAAGACGTGGATCTGGCCAAAATCTCTATGGAGTACAGCATCCAGCAGTACGTTTACCAGGCTGCCCTGGCCACGGGGGCCAAGGTGGTCCAGCCGAGCCTGGTGGATTTCTTGCGCTGATGCGGCCGCGGGGAGGGTAGCGGCGTGCTGGTGGAAACGCTTCGTTTCGGACGACTTGAGGTGGCGGAAGAGGCCCTGATAAAGTTTCCCCCGGGACTACCGGGGTTCGAGCACCTGAAACGCTTCTTCTTCGTGCCCTTGCCGGATAACCCGGCCTTTGTCTGGCTACAGGCCGAGGCCGACCCGGCGGTGGCTTTTCTTCTGGCCGACCCCTTCCTTTTCTTCCCCGGCTACAGCGTGGAGCTGGGGGATCAGGAAAAGGCCTTCCTTGAAGTGAGCGGGCCGGAAGATCTTTTGGTCTACGCCGTGGTAACCGTCCCGCCGGAGGGCGTGCGGCAGATGACCGCCAACCTTCTGGCACCGGTGGTCATCAACCGCCGTGCCCGCCTCGGGCTGCAGGTAATCCTCGGCGGCAGCGGCTATTGCACCAAGCACCGCCTTTTCCCCGACCGGTCGGATACAGTGCAGTTCTCGCGCGCCTGCGGCAGCTAGGCCCTTTGCCAGGCCGCCGTCAAGGGTTACAATATTTACGGTGAGGCTGGTCGATGCTCGTTGTTACCCGCAAGTGCGGCCAAAGCATTATCGTCGGGGACCGGATCAAGGTAACGGTGGTAGCCATCGGCGTAGACCAGGTACGGGTCGGCATCGAGGCGCCGCCGGACATTGCGGTGTACCGAGAGGAGCTTTACCAGGCCATCAAGAGGGAAAACGTGGAGGCCGCACGGGTTCCTTTGTCCTCCGCAGGGCCGAACCTGCCTCAGCCCCTGCCCAGGGTTGAGGACGTATCCCCGCTCAATGGTCGTGGCGACGACCGGCCGTGAGACGGCACCGGGGCTCTGCGCGCGCGGAGCGGCGCGCAATCCGGTCGTTAACTGCACCCTGACCTATCTTCAAGGACGCCTTCCCACACGATTACCAGGCAGTCATCGGCCTCTGCTAGGTCTGCCACGGAAAAACGCAGCCGCGGTTGAGGATGCCGGCCGGGTCCAATGCGCGCTTCAGCGCCCGCATCTCGGCCACGCCCTCTTCGCCGTAGAGCAGGGGGAGGAGGTGGCGCTTCAGCTTGCCGATGCCGTGTTCTGCGGAAACCGTGCCGCCCAGGGAAACGGCCAGGCGGGTAACGGCCAGGGCGGCCTCCCTGGCCCGCGCCAGCCCCGCTTCATCCTTCGGCAAAAGGTCCGTATGGAGATGGTTCTGGCTGATGTGGCCGTAGATGAGGTAATCCAGGCGGAAAGCGCGGTAAGTGTCCCGGTAAGCGCGAAACATCGTTTCCAGGGCCGCGTCCGGT
>JACIYD010000410.1 GCA_014360105.1 Clostridia bacterium | reverse complement strand
CGTCTAAAACGATACCTAAGTTGTTTTTTTCCACGTGGGCGCGCAAGAGCGCTTCGATGTTGGCTGCAACATACTGGTGCGCGAATCCGGGCGAGGGCGTCAAGACCAGTTCCCCCTCCAGCAACTCATACCGGTGCCCGTCCTCGATTTTCAGGTAATCGGCATAGGTCAGTTTCCTACGCGCGGAAGGTTCGCGGGTAGCTGCCGTTTCAGGCACCAAAATCACCTTTCCCAAGTTTTTGTGTAGGTTGCGCGCCTATTATATCATGCCGCGGGCGGTGGCAGGAAGGTGGCCGGCGCCCGCATTTGCCGTGAAACAGCGGGCTTACCCGGTAGCCAAGGGAGTGGAGGTAGTTCCGGCAATCCTCCCAGGTTAAGCTGAAGGCGGGCACATCCCCCAGGCCGAGAAGAGCCAATATGTCCCGCAGGAGGGGGAGGTCGCTTTCGTCCAGGTCTTCCTCCATCATGGCTTTTTAGGCCCAATCCACCAGTTCGGCCAGGCTGATGCGGTGGCCGAGTTTTTGTGCCACATGCTGGCGGGCCAGCACGCCCCTCACCTCGGTTTGGCAATAAGTTCCAGGTACGCGCCTGCGGGCCGAACCCGACTTTCACTTGAGGAGCTGAACCAGCGCTACGGCCACCCCGGCGGCGGTAATGACGGTGCCGATGATCCACCGGGTGGTGTTATGCAGTTCCTGGTGCAGAGCGTCCGCTTTACTGTCTATCTTGGCGTCCAGTTTGTCTATTTTGGCTTCCAGCCTCGCTTCCATAGCGTCCAGGCGGTGGAGGAGGTACTGCACGAAGGGGTCAAAGCCCCGGTAGGGCCCCGGGCCTTCTTCCCCGGCGGCTGCCTGCCTTCTGGCTTCTTCTTCGGGCATAGCCACCAAGCCCCCTCCCGGACCCACCATGCTGCGGCCGCGGGCAGGGAGGCAAGCATTTCTTAGGGGAGGTGACAAGTTATGGGGTAACAACGGGAACGCCCCGATACCCCCTAGGCTTACTGCTTCACCTGCGCCCGGGCGGGCCGGCGGCGGCAACAGCATCACTTGGTCCGGCCCAGCCCGGAGTTTGCGCTACGGGCGCACGGGCGCGGGAGTGCGGAAGTAGCTTCCAGGCACGCGCGTGCTGGCCGGTTTTAGCGCCCGGCTTTTTTATCGCTTTCCTTTCTGGTAAACTAGTTAAAGAAGCCATGAAACAAGGAAGGTAAAGGAATGCAAACGGAGGATGAACTACTCCGGCGCATCACGGTGAATCCGGCCATTTTCCAAGGCAAGCCGACTATCAGGGGAATGCGCATCAAAGTAGGGACCGTACTTTCCCTGCTAGAGCAGGGGGTATCGGTCAAAGAAATCCTTGACGATTACCCTGACCTAGAGCGCGACGACATCAGGGCCTGCCTTAGGCTGGCGGCCGGATGGGGGCAGATCGCTTTTCGGGAGGCCGTATCCTATGAGCGTGTCCAGAGATGAGCTTCGCCGGCTGGTGGACGCCCTGCCCGAAGAGGAGACCAGGGCGGTCAAGAGGTTTCTAGAGTTTGTCCTGAGCAGAGCCAAGGCCGAAGACGAGGCCTGGCTGGAAGCCGATCTGGGCGAAGTGCCGCCTTACGACTGGGGGCCGGGAGGGCCGCCGGCAGGTAAGCCTGTGCGGTATGAGCCGGGGGTTGGCTTGGTGGTTGAGGGAGGCAAGCCGTAGTGGCCGCAGGCGCGGTAGCGCCCGGAGACGTCCTCCTGATTGCTCTTCCATCCCATGACCCAAGAGGGCATGAGCAAGAGGGCGTCAGGCCAGCCGTAGTGGTGAGCGTACCACAGGGATATGTTCGCTACCCTGTGGTCATTGTGGTGCCCCTGACGACCAGGAGCGGTGACTGGGCCAGGAGGGACCCCTCGCTCTACCTGCCGCTACCCGCGGGAGCGGGCGGGCTGCCAAGGCCTTCGGTGGCCCTGGTTGACCAGGTGCGGGCGGTGGACGTTAAGCGGGTGAGGGGTTATCTTGGCACTCTTGGGGAGATGGACTTTAAGCTCATTAAGAACAGCCTACTGCGGCTGCTAGGTGGGGACCCGAGTTAGGCTAGAG
>JACIYD010000041.1 GCA_014360105.1 Clostridia bacterium | reverse complement strand
GCCTCCTGCGATTTGGGGTCCTGCTGATTAAAGGCGGTGAGGATGCAGAAGCTGATCGTCATCAGCTCCAGACCCAGGTAAAGGGTGATGAGGTCGCCGGCGCCGGCCAGGAGCGCCATTCCCAGCGTCGCAAAGACCACCAGGGCATAGAACTCTGCCTGATTATGCCCCAGGCGTTGTACCAATTCGTGCGAAGCAATGGTGGCCAGGATGGCCGCCAAGAGGAACAACTGCTTGAAAAAGGTGGCATAGGGGTCCTGGAGATAGAGTCCGCCCAAGAAGGCTCCTTGACGGCCGTGCTGGCCCAGGGTAAACAAGAGCACCAGGGCGAGAGAAACCGTCGTCAGGTAACCGATACCCCGTTGCTGGTCGCGGGGCACGACGATGCCCACGACCACAAGGCCCAGGCCCAGGGCGGCCAGGAGAATTTCCGTACTTAGTAGCGTCCAGTCCATGGCCATCAGAAGATCCCCCCGATCTGAACTGCGCTTTCCAGCTTGGCCACGAGCGACCCTACGCTGACCTGGATGACGTCAACCAGGGGGGAAGGAAGGATCCCGAAGAGGATCAGCACACCGCAAAGTACCGCGATCGGCACCACCTCGGCCCCGTGCGCGTCACGCAAGTGGTCCCATTGAGCCTGGCGCGGACCCAAGAAGACGTGCTTAAAGACGCGCAGCACGTAAATGGCCGTGACGACCACCCCGAGCGTGGCCAATACGGCGATCACCCGGAAGGAGAGGAGTCCGCCGAAAAGCGCCTGTTCCCTGGTAAAGGCGCCGATGAAGATGAGAAACTCGGCGACAAAGTTGTTGAGCCCGGGCAGGCCCAACGAGGCCAGGCCGCCGATCAGCCAGCCCGCAGCCACGCGGGGCATCTGGTGGGCCAGACCGCCGAAGAGGGCGATCTCCCGCGTGTGCGACTTGTGGTAAACCTGGCCGACCAGGGCAAAGAAAAGGGCCGTCATGATCCCGTGGGCAAACATCTGGGTGACCGCGCCGGTGATGCTGAAAAGGTTGAGCGCCGCCACGCCAAGTAAAACGTAGCCCATATGGCTCACGCTGGAATAACCGATGACGAACTTGAGGTCCCGCTGCTGCATGGCCACCAGCGCGCCGTAAACCACGTTGACAAGGCAGAGGACGGCAATCAGCGGTGCCCAGAATTTGATCCCCTCCGGCATGAAGAAGGCACCGACCCGCAGCAGCGCATAGGCTCCCAATTTCATCAGTACCCCGGCGTGGAGCATACTCACCGCGGTGGGCGCGGCCACGTGACCGTCCGGCGACCAGAGGTGCAGCGGCCAGATGGGCACCAGCACCCCGAAACCGAAGAGGATGAGGAAAGAAACCCACCGCTGGAAGGAGAGATCATAGCCCACACTCCCCAGGGTAGCGATGTCAAAGGTCGGGTAACCGAGGGCAGCACTACCCGCCAGATAAAGAGAAATCAGCCCAATAAGGGCGAACGCGCTGCCTACCAGAAGATAAAGGGTTAGTTTCATGGCGGAATACTCTTTGCGCGTACTGCCCCAGACGCCGATGAGGATATACATCGGGATGACCGCGACCTCGAAGAAAAAGTAGAAGAAGAAAAGGTCGCGGCTCATAAAGACCCCGAAAACGCCGGTGACCAGCATCAGAAGAAAGACGAAAAACTCCTTAACCCGGTGCTCCATATCCCAAGAGGCGAAAACACCGGTAAAAATGACGATCGCCGTGAGCAAGACCAGGGGCACGCTCATCCCGTCGACCCCCAGCGCGTAGTTGATGCCGAAGGGCTGTACCCAGGGTATGGTCTCCAGGAACTGCAGCCCTGCCTTGGCCTTGTCGTAGGCCAGGAAAACGTAGACGGAGAAGGCAAGGGAAACAAAGGTGGCCACGGCGGCGGTAATCTTGATCAATCGCTCCTCCCTTTCCGGCAGGCAAAGGATGGTTAAGAGCCCGGCCACCGGCGCCAGCAGAATGGTCGAAAGCACCGGAAAGCTCATCGTATCCCTCCCAACACCGGCAGCGCCATCCAGAAGACGATGATTACCACTGCCGCAAAAATCACCAGCGCGTAACTTTGCAGCCTGCCCACCTGAACCCGACGCAAGCGCCGACCGCTGGCCCGGATGCAGTCGGCCAGCCCGTCGAAAATACCGTCAACTACGTGCCTCTCGCACCAGTTGAAGGCCGCGCCGAGACCCAGCACGATCACGCGGAAGATCCACAGGTAAAAGTCGTCGATATAGTAACGGTGGTAAAGCAGGCGGTGCAAGGCGGGCGCTACCGCCGCCAAAGGCTCGCTTGCCGGCTGCCGCCGGCCGTAAACCCACCAGGCGCCGCCGATGCCCAGCAGGGCCACTGCGGTCGAGACCGCCATCACGGTGATGTTCGGTACCGCATGTTCCGGCTCGGCGAAGTAAACAAACGAGCCGAAGCCGTGGGCGACAAAGGGGGCGCCGACGAAGCCCGCAACCACGGCCAGGACCGCCAGCAGCACCAGCGGTACGGTCATTACTCCCGGCGCCTCGTGCGCGTGGAACGCCGCCCGTTCCCTGCCGAAAAGGGCGACGAAAACGAGGCGGAAGATGTAGAAAGAGGTAAGAAAGGCGGTGATGGTGGCCAGCACGTACAAACCGGCATAACCGTGGCTGTAGGCGGCCAGTAGAATCTCATCCTTGCTCCAGAAGCCCGAGAAAGGCGGCACGCCGGCCAGCGCCAGGGCACCGATCACCAGCGTCCCGCTGGTGATCTTCATCGACTTGGCCAGGCCGCCCATGCGGTAGATGTTCAGTTCGTCCAGCGCGTGGTAAATGCTGCCGGCGGCGAGGAAAAGCAACGCCTTAAAGAAGGCGTGGGTGGTCAGGTGGAACATCCCGGCAGTGAGACTGCCCACACCCATAGCCATCACCATGTAGCCGAGCTGGCTGATGGTGGAATAGGCCAAAATGCGCTTGATGTCCTCCTGGGCAAGAGCCATGGTGGCAGCGAGTATCGCGGTAAAACCGCCGATGTAGGCGACCACCAACTGGGCCTGGGGAGCACTCGCGAAGAGAATAAAACCCCGCGCCAGGAGGTAAACGCCGGCGGCTACCATGGTAGCGGCGTGAATGAGAGCGCTCACCGGGGTGGGACCCTCCATGGCGTCCGGCAGCCAGACATGTAACGGAAACTGGGCCGACTTGGCGACCGGGCCGCAGAAGACCAGCAAGGCGGTCAAGGTAAGAAAGGCGGGGTTGGCGCCCTTGAAGGCTTCGGCGAGCTCCAGAAAGTTGAAGGTGCCAAAGCCCAGGAAAAGCATGAAGGTGCCGAGCATAAAGCCAAAGTCGCCAATGCGGTTGACGACAAAGGCCTTGATGTTGGCCGCCACGGCAGTGGGCCGGTGCAAGTAGAAACCGATTAGTAAGTAGGAGCACAACCCGACCAGCTCCCAGAAGAAGAACATCTGGAAGTAGTTGTTGGCCACCACCAGGCCCAGCATGGAACTGACGAAGAGCGAAATATAGGCAAAGAATACGGAAAAACCAGGGTCCCCGTGCATATAGCCGATCGAGTAAATGGCAACAAGCAGGGAAACAGAGGTAACCACCACCAGCATCACCGCGGTAAGCGGGTCGATGAGCAGCCCCGCTTCCACCGTGAGGCCGGGCAGAGCCAGCCAGCGGCTCGCCAATTCCAGCGGCTGCTCCATGCTGATACCCCGCCAGATCACCTCGGCCAAAACGGCGAGCGAAAAGGCAAAGGAAAGACCGATGGCTACTACCGCCGTCAGGGCCGAGAAGAGCCGTAGCGGCCGCACCAGAAAGATAATGATAAAGAAGGCGATCGCCGGAAGCAGCGGGATCAGCCAGGCTAATTCGATCACTGCGCCTTCTCACCTGCCCTTTCTGCGCTACCACTTCAGCCAGTCGAAATGCTCCACGTCCGTGGAGAGATGGCGCCGGTAAATTCCCAGGACGATGGCCAACCCTACCGCCACCTCGGCCGCCGCGACCACGATGACGCAAACGGCAAAGACGTGTCCCACCACCTGCGCGGGTGCCAGGAAGCGGTTGAAGGCGATAAAATTGAGGTTGACCGCGTTAAGCATCAGCTCGATACCCATGAGGATGGCAATGGCGTTTCTTTTCGCCAGCGCACCGAAAAGGCCGATGGCAAAAAGCCCCCCGGCGACGACCAGGTAATGCCCAAGACCGATCATAGCGTTACCGCTTACCCCCTCCCGCAAGCATGATGGCGCCCACCAGGGCCACCAGGAGCAAGATCGCGGCGACCTCCAAAGGCACTACGTAAGTGGTGAGAAAAGCCTCGGCCAGAGGACCGACCGTGCTTGCCGCGGGGACACCGGGACCGCTTACCCAGGACACGCGCAAAACCAAAGCGGCGATGGCCAGAAAGAGGAAAAAGGCAACCAAACCGGCCGGCAAGGCATAGCGACCGAAGGGGTTGCTTTCTTGCATCTTTCCTTCCGGCCGCCGGGTAAGCATAATGGCAAAAACCAGGAGGATGGAAATCGCCCCGGCATAAACGAGCAACTGCACCATGGCCAGAAAGTCTGCCTCGAGGAGCATGAAGAGGCCGGCCATGGCCACAAAACTCAAGACCAGACTGAAGGCACTGTGCACGATATTCTTCAGACCAACCACGGCCAGCGCCGCGCCCAGCGCGACCAGGGACAGCAGCCAGAAGGCCCCTGTCTCGTAGACGTTGGCCAGAATGCCTTGCAGCGTGAACCCGGACATCTCTGCTCCTCACCCCCCTGCTGCCCGGCGCTCCCCGGCCGCCTCCCGGCTGAGCGCATAGAGATCGTAAATCGCCCCGGCGCGACGATAGGTAGCGAGCTCGAAATGGGGGGTGAAACGCAGGGCACCCTCCGGACAGGCTTCCACGCAAAGCCCGCAGAAGAGGCAGTAGAGGAGGTTGACCTCGTAACCGGTGAGGTGGCGCCTCTTCTGTTCATCCCGTTCGCTTTTGATACGGATCACACCGTTGGGGCAAAAATTGGCGCAGGTGCCGCACGCCGTGCACTTTGTCGGGTCCAGAGAAAGCAGACCGTGAAAGCGCGGCGCGAGCTTTGGCCGGCGCTCCGGATACTGCTCCGTAATCGCTTTACCGAAGAAGTGGCGGATGGTTATCCCCAAGCCCTTCAACAAACCTTCGCCGTACACGCCGCTCACCATCCCATCGCTTGGAAAAGCTTGATAGCCGTACCGGTAACGAAGACGTTGACCAGGGACACCGGCAGGAGGAATTTCCACGCCAGCCCCATCAAATGGTCAACCCGGATACGGGGGAAGGTCCATTTTACCCACATGAAGAGGAAGATCATGAAGTAGACCTTGATGACGAACCAGAGCCAAGAAGGTAACCACGGGCCCTGCCAGCCGCCGAAAAAGAGGGTCACGGCTAAGGCGGAGACACTCACCAGGTTCGCGTACTCGGCCAGGAAAAAGAGGGCGTACCGCATCCCCGAGTACTCAACGAAGGGTCCCGCAATGATCTCCTGTTCGCCCTCCGGGAGGTCGAAAGGCCCCCGGTTCAATTCGGCGGTGGCGGCAATAAAATAGGTAATGAAGGCCACGGGCTGCAGAACGACAAACCAGAGATCCTTCTGGGCGGCAACGATCTCGCTCATCCGCAAGGAACCGGCGAGCATGATCACTCCCAGAAGGGAAAAGGCCAGCGGTATTTCATAGCTGATCATTTGCGCCACGGCGCGCATGCTGCCGAGAAGGGAGTACTTGTTATTCGCGCTCCAGCCTCCCATAAGCACGGCTATGGTTGCCGTAGAACCCACGGCAATAAAATAGAGAAGGCCCACGTTGAGGTCGGCGACGATCATTTCCCGGCCGAAGGGGATGACCACAAAGAGCATGGTCGCCGGGATAAAGATCAACAGCGAGGCCAGGCGAAACAAGCCCCGATCGGCACTTGCCGGGATGATGTCCTCCTTACCCAGGAGCTTCAGGGCATCGGCCACGCACTGAAAGATGCCGCCCGGCCCTACGCGGTTGGGGCCGAGCCGCTGCTGCATGTACCCTGCCACTTTGCGTTCCAGGTAAACGAGGAAGATGACATTGGCAAAGACGAAAAGTAAAACGGCTACTGCGTAAACGACAACGGTGCAGAGGAAGACCCAGGACTCGGGCATCCCCCAGGAGAAAAGCCAGTTCTTCAACCATTGATCGCCGCTAAGAAAAACGGTTTCCACGCTTGCCATCGCTGCTCCCCTTCCCTAGCGGTCAACCTCGCCCAGGACGATGTCAATGGACGCCAGGGTGGAAACCAGGTCCTGAATGGTACCGCCCTTGACCATCAGGGGAAAGGCGCCCAGGTTGACAAAAGAGGGTCCGCGGATGTGGAGGCGGTACGGCCGGGTGGAGCCGTCGCTGACCAAGTAGAAGCCCAGGATACCCTTGCTACCCTCAATCTGGTGGTAGACTTCCCCTTTGGGCGGCCGCAGCACCTTGGGCAACTTAGCCCGCACCGGACCGGCGGGAATCTCGCGTACCGCCTGTTCGATAATGCGCAAGCTCTGGCGCATTTCCTGGATGCGGACGACAAAACGGTCGAAACTGTCCCCGTTTTGCCCGGTGGGAATCTCAAAGTCAAACCGGGAATAGATACCGTACGGCCGCGCCTTTCTCAGGTCGAAGGCCAGTCCGGCGGCACGCAGGTTCGGCCCGGTCACGCCGTAGGCCAGGGCCGTGGCCACGTCAAGAATGCCTATTCCCTTGGTCCGCGCCTGGAAAATCTCATTGCCGGTGATCAGTCCGTCGTACTCCTCAAAGCAGCGCGGCAGGTCTGCCAGGAGGGCCTTCAAGGCCGGCCAGAACTCTTCCGGCACGTCCTCGGCCACGCCGCCGATCCGCAGGTAGCTGGTCGTCAGGCGGGAACCCGAAGCCATTTCGAACAGGTCGAGGATGCGCTCCCGATCGCGGAAAGGATACATCCAACCCGTCCAGCCGGAAAGGTCGAGCGCGAAACTGGCAACGAAGACCATGTGGCTCGCCATGCGCTGGAGCTCGGCCATGATAATCCGCAGGTATTCCGCCCTCTCTGGTACCTCGATCCCCATTAATTTCTCCACCGCCTGGACGTAGCCCAGGTTATTGAGCATGGCCGACAGGTAATCGAGCCGGTCGGTATAGGGGATGAACTGGGTATAGGTACGGTTTTCCGCAATTTTTTCCAGGCCCCGGTGGAGATAGCCGATCACATTTTCTACGCCGACGACGTACTCGCCGTCCATGGTCAGGATACCGCGATATACGCCGTGCGTGCTGGGGTGCTGGGGCCCCATGTTCAGGGTTATCTCTTCCGTATAGAGCTCCTTGGTGCTCTCGGGCACCGGCGTCCACCTCACTTCTTACCCTATCTCGAGCGCCCCCAGGCTTACCGCGCCGGTGGGCCCTCTTCCCAGCGGTCGGCTTGTGCCAAAGCGAAGTCCTTGCGCAGCGGATGACCGACAAAATCATCCGGACAGAGAATGCGGCGCAGGTCCGGGTGGCCGCGGAAGACGATGCCCAAGAGGTCGTAGGCCTCGCGCTCCAGACAAAGCGCGGCCGGCCAACAGGCGCTCACCGAGGAAACTTCGGGCCGGTCTTTGGGCAGCCGCACTTTTAGCCTGAGCTCTTCTGCCTCCGGCACCGACCAGAGGAAATAGACGACTTCAAAGTACTCGGGCCAGTCCACCGCCGTCAGGTCCAGCAGCAAGTTAAAGCTTTCCGCCAGTTCCGCGGCGATTGCCGGCAACCGCTCCGGCGGAACAAGGATGGTCGTGACTGTCGGGTCCGGCAGTACCTCTATCGCCGGGCCGTACTTCTCTTGCAGCCGTGCGGTCAGGGCCTGAGGTTCAACGCGCATCGCCGGCCACCTTCGCTACCCGGGGGTTGATCACCTTAGCCCGAAGCTTCAAAAGACCGTCGAAAAGAGCCTCCGGTCGCGGCGGGCAACCGGGAACGTAAACGTCGACCGGAACCAAGGTATCCACTCCCTTGACGACGTTGTACGAATCGACAAAGGGCCCACCGCTGCAGGCGCAACTGCCCATGGCCACTACCCATTTCGGTTCCGGCATTTGCTCGTAAAGCCTAACTAACAGCGGCGCCATTTTGTTCGTCACCGTACCGGCGACGATCATCAGGTCTGCCTGGCGAGGCGAGGCGCGAAAGACCTCATAACCAAAGCGGGCAATGTCGAAACGCGCTCCGCCCGCCGCCATCATCTCAATGGCGCAACAGGCCAGGCCGTAGGTCACAGGCCAGAAGGAGCGGGCACGGGCGTGATTGAGGAAAAACTCCACCGTGCTCAACAGGAACCCGCCTCTGCCCTTTTCTACTTCCACTCAAAGGCCCCCTCCTTCCAGGCATACCACCAGCCCAAGAGCAGGATACCGATAAAGACCACCATCTCCAGGAAAGCAAAAAGGCCCAGAGCCTTGAACTTTACGGCCCAGGGGTAGAGAAACACGGTCTCCACGTCGAAAACGAGGAAAAGCAGGGCAAAGAGAAAGTAACCCGATTTAAACTGGACCCAGGTTGGCCCCTGCGTCGGCAGGCCACATTCGTAAGTGGAGAGCTTCAAGAGTGTCGGCCGCTTTGGCCGCACCACCCAGGCGACCGCCAGGGCGGCGATACCCACGGCCAAGCCGGCCAAAAGAAAAACAGCTACGGCCGCGAAGTGATGCAGCATTCCCCTCCCCCTCTTCAACTTCTAATCTTGCAACTGCACCTGCTGCGGCAGACCCTAAACCGATCACTTTAATTCGCCATCGCCAACGAAATACCTGCCGGAGCGTGCGCTTTTTTCTCCTGTTGAGTCCACCTCCTTCAAGAGGGCAAAGGAGCGGCGGTGATGCGGCGAAGGCCCGTAGGTGGCCAGCGCTTGCCGGTGTGTCGGGGTGGGATAGCCGCGATTCCGGCCGAAGCCGTACTGGGGGTAACGTTTGTCCAGGCGTTCCATCAGCGCGTCGCGCCACACCTTGGCGATGATCGAGGCCGCCGCCACCGAGGCACTCGTGGCATCGCCGTGCGGCAAGGCCAACTGGGGCCATGG
>JACIYD010000409.1 GCA_014360105.1 Clostridia bacterium | reverse complement strand
CGTTTGCGGAGAAGGATGTAGTATACCTCTCTCAGGTTGACCGTGCTAACGTAGAAGCGGCTGCCCGGGCCTTCCAGCAGGCCTTTGACTATTTCGCCGCCCTTTTCCGCCTCCAGGAAGGCGAGCAGAGAGTAGGCGTCCAGGACGTATCTCTCGTTAGCCTTCGTTCTCGATTTCGCGCGCATGCTCTTCCTCCAGCGAACGGATCAGACTGGTGTCGCCCTTGAAGGCTCCATACAGGCGGACAAACGGCTTCTCTTTGAGCGGGACCAGTACCAGCTTGCCTTCGGAGACCCGGAGCTCGAACCTATCCCCCTGCTTGATGGCGTGAGCTTTGCGTATTTCCGCGGGGATGGCTATTTGGCCCTTTGACGACACGGTTACCACCGGCATGGTCTTACCTCCTTCCTAGCTTACATGGTAAGCGTAAGACGAATTTGTGTCAACGTGCTTTTTCGGCCGGCGCGGGCCAAAGCCGCGCATTTCGCATTTCTTGGGGCCGCGAAGCGCCCGACAAAAAAGCGGCCGGCCTCTCCGGCCGGCCAAGAGTGAAACAGGAGGAGGTAGTTAGCGCGGGGGATACGCCAGCATGGGCCGTACTCGCCCCACCACCGGTTCCCCGGCTGCGGGCACCCAAACGTCGCGGGGAGAGGGGCAAACGCTGCGAATGGCCGCCTCCTCGGAAGCGACAAACAGGCAGGAGCCGTCCCTGGCCGCCACCTGGGGGCGGAGTTTGAGGCGGTCGTTCAGGCCCACCATCAGCCCGTGACGGGCCACGACCACGGCAAAGGGCCCGTTCAAAAGGGCGCCGGCGTAAACAACCCGCAGGATCTCGTAAAGATTGCGCCGCTCCTCCGGCAAGTACGGCAAATCCCGCCAGAGGGGAGGCGCCAGCACCTTGGCCACCAGGTCGATGGGTAGCCCGTGCCGGCGGCTCAAAAGGTCGAAGAGGTAGGCAACCACCTCGGTGTCGGTGAAAAGGGTGCAGTGGTAGCCGTAGCCGAGCAAGAAGCGGCGGTTGGCGCCGTAAGAAGAGATCTCGCCGTTGTGGACGACCGACCAGTCCAGCAGGCCGAACGGGTGGGCGCCGCCCCACCAGGCAAGGGAATTGGTGGGGAAACGGCCGTGGCCCGTCCAGAGGTAGCCCTTGTACTCTTCCAGGCGAAAGAACCGGCCGATCTCTTCTGGATAGCCGATCCCCTTGAAAATCCCCATGTTCTTGCCGCTGGAGGTGACAAAGGCTCCGGGGACGGTGCGGTTGATGCGCATCACTTGGGCCACCACCAGGTCTTCTTCGCTCGCGGCGGGCGGGAGGTCTTTGGCCTTGAGGAAGTAACGCCACAAGATGGGGGCGGGGCCGATCTCCGGGCAAGGCCGGGTGGGTATGAGCTCGTCGTGGACCACCTCGAAGTGCTCGCCCAGCGCCTTTTCCGTCGCCGCTTTGGCCTCGCCATCGTCGTACATCAGGTGAAAGGCGTAGCAGTCGGCCCAATCGGGGTAAATGCCGTAGCCGGCAAAGCCGCCGCCCAGGCCGTTTGCCCGTTCGCGCATGCAAGCCATCCCCCGGATGATGCTCTCGCCGCTGAAGCGTCGGCCGCTTTCGTCCAGGATCCCCATAATGCTGCAGCCCGATGGTACACGGCAGTCGCGGTCGCCAACCAGTGGCACCCGGTTCACCTCCCCTCTCAAGCCTTCCTAATACGCGTACAAAGACCCATAAGGACGATGGCTCCGCGGCGCCACCTTGACGAAGCCGCCCGCGAGCACCTCTGCCGGGTCGAGGCCAAAGTCGGCGCAGTACTCCGTCAAGTAAAGCCGCAGTTTCTCCCAATCCGCCTCGTCCGGCTCGGCCAACGCGGCCCCCTCGCCCAAACACCGCGCCTCGACCTTGCCACGCACGTAAATGGCGCCCCCGTGCATGCCGCTGCCGAGGAAGCTGCCCACCGCGGGGCCGCCCTTGCCGTGCAGTCCCAAAACGATGATCACCCCGCCCGCCATGTACTCGCCCAGGAAGGAGCCGGTGTTGCCGCCGATGACGATGATCGGTACCTGATCCTCGTAAGCCTTCATGTGGATGCCCAC
>JACIYD010000408.1 GCA_014360105.1 Clostridia bacterium | reverse complement strand
CCAAGATAAAAAAGAATTTCGGCCTCGGCCGCCATTACCTCCTCTACGTAAGCCCGCCCCTGCCCCTTGCCGGCACTGCCGCGCAAGTGTACTAATTCCACTTCGAGGCGCAACTGGTCTCCCGGCAGTACCGGCCGGCGAAAGCGGGCGCGGTCGACGCCGGCAAAGTACGGCGTTTTACCCGCGTACGCGGGGAGGGCGCGCAGCGCTGCCGCTCCTACTTGGGCAAGGGCCTCCAGCGTGAAAACGGCCGGCCAGACCGGCTGTCCCGGGTAGTGACCCTGGAACACCGGCTCGTTAATGCTCACGTTCTTTAAACCCACCGCCCGCTTTCCGGGTTCGAGCACCAAAAGCCGGTCGACCAGGAGCAGTGGATAGCGGTGGGGCAAGAGGTTCATGATTTCTTTGCTCTCCAACGGCCCCGCCCTTGCGGCTGACCCCCCTTTTGGAAACCTGGCTCGTGTTGTTATTCGACAAGGGGTTGGCAAATCCTGCCCCAAACTAAATTTTACCTTTCCCTTCTACCGAATATGACTTTTCGCCCGCTGGCGAGCAAGAGATCGACTTCGGTCAGGCGTAAAGTGCGGGCGGTGCCAAGGAAGATCCCTGCACCCAGCGTTGTGAGGGCAAGCACTTCCAGCACCAGCGATTTTGGGCCCAGGGCCGCAGGGGGCCACAGGATGAGGCCGAGGGAGAGGGCCACTCCCGTGGGCACGCAGGCAACCAGGGCTAAGACGCCGGTACGTGCCAAGGGAAGCGGATGCAAGCCCGGCAGGTGGCGCCGCAGGAGGAAGAAAAGGAGGGCGGCGTTGAGCGTGGTTGCCAGGGAATTGGCCAGCGCCAGCCCGCCGTGGGCCAGCCACCCTACGAGGAGCACGCTCAAACCCGCGTCCGCCGCGATGGAAATGCCTGCGGCCAGGACGGGCATGCCGACCTCGCCCAGGGCGTAACTGGTGCGCGTCAGTACCAGGTTAGCGGCGACGCCGACCATACCGAAAGCGAAGTAGAAGAGGGCTTCGGCGGTCAGGGCGGTGGCGGCCGCATCGAAAACGCCTCGCTGGAAAAGGAGGCGGATCAGGGGCTCCCGCAAGAGCACCATTGCCGTGCTTACGGGTAGGACCACCACCAACAGGACGGCCAGGCTCTTGGCCGTGGCTGCGGCAAGCCCTTCCAGTTCGTGCCTGGCCGCTTGGCGGCTCATTGCCGGGAAAAGGGCGGTGGAAAGCGAGGTGGCGAACACGCCCAGGGGGAGATTGACCACGCGGTTGGCCAGGTCGAGCGCAGTAATGCTACCGTGCGGCAGGCCCGAGGCAAGCAGCCGGTTGATGGCCAGGTAGATCTGGGTCACCGAGATGGCCAGGAGCACCGTGGGCACGTGGCGCAGCACCCGGCGTACGTCCGGGTGGCGGAAGTGCCAGTGCCAGCGGTAGCGGAAACCCAGAGCGCGCAAGCTAGGGAGCTGAACGAGGAAGAAAGCCGCAAAACCCGCCAGGGTGCCCCAGGCCAGGGCATGGATAAAGAATTGGCGGTGAAAAAAGACTACCGCGAGGATCATCACCAGGTTGGCCAGCCCTGGCGCAAAGGCTGGAATGCTGAAGTGAAAGCCCGCATTGAGGACACCGCTGATCAGCATGCCCAGACCGACGAAGGCAAGGGAGGGAAACATGATGCGGGTGAGTTGCACGGCCAGGGCCGCCTGTTCCTGGCTGAATCCCGGAGCGAGGGCGCCAATCAAGGGTGCGGCGCCCCAGTAACCGATGACCGTAAGAACAAGTAAGAAGATGCCCGTTAAATTGAGAATGCTGCTCGTGACCGACCAGGCTTCCTCGCGGGTGCCCGCGACCAGATGGCGGCTCACCACCGGCACCATCACCGTGACCAGCGCCACACCCAGCACGGACTGGAGGAAATAAGGCAGCGTGTAGGCCACCATGTAGGCATCGCTGGCCCTGCTGGCGCCGAAAGCCCAGGCAATGGCCGCGTCGCGCAAGAATCCCAACACCCGGCTGACCAGGGTCATGGCCAGCACCACCGCCGTGGCCCGGGCCACCTGACGAGCCGGTTCTAGTGCATTTGCCAACTCCTGCCCTCCA
>JACIYD010000407.1 GCA_014360105.1 Clostridia bacterium | reverse complement strand
GGCTTACGGCAAGCGGCATGGCCAACTTCTCCGCCTCTACCAGTGTTGTGCGATCGGTAGTATAATCGTTCTAGGGTAAGACTTATGTGTGGGGGTAAAACCAGATGCTCAAGGTCACCGTTTCGGCGAAGGGGCAGATCGTCATCCCGGCGTCGCTGCGGCGGCAGTTGGGGCTAAAGAATGGCGATCGCGTGGCCCTCGAACCGGTTGACGGGGCGATTCTCCTGCGACCGGTGCCGCGGCACCCTTTGTTGGCCATGAGAGGCACACTTAAGACGGTGGGCGAGGAAAAACTAACGGCCGTTCTTCTTAGAGAGCGCGCCTTAGACCGGGAGCGAGAAAACCGTTGAGTACGAAGTTCGTACTGGACAGTTTTGCTATTCTCGCCCTGGTTGAGGACGAGCCTGGTGTGCGAAAGAGCAGCCGAGGAAGTGGTGCGCGGGGTTATGGAGGAAGAGTCGCTGACCCTGGCCGAGGTGACTTGGCCGAGGGCGAAAGAAGCCGCTCGGATCAAGGCAGCAGGCGGGCTTTCCTATGCCGACGCCTTTGCCCTTGGCCTGGCCCAGGAAGTCGGGGGACCGGTGGTTACGGGCGATCCGGAGCTGCGGCCGGTGGCGGCCAAGCTGGGCGTAGAGATCATATGGATCGGTATCTGAACCTTTTATCTTTGGGTCGGGGCTGCTTCGGCCCGAGGGTGCGCGGGACACATGGCAAAGCAAGAGGGAACGGGCGCGGGCATCCCACGCGGTAGGAGAAGCCTGTGCCTATTCCTCCTGGGGGAGGTTGGCGCGCAGGCTGCGATGAAGTCCTCCACGTCGCGGCGCAGGGTACGGTTCGGGGCAGCTTGCCCAGCAGGTCGCGCAGTCGTTCGGCGTTAAGGTTGAGGCTGATGGCGTCCTTGCTCGGCGGTACTGCCGCCTTCTGCTGCCGGTTCTCTTGGCGGGGCGGGGTTGTGTTGGTCGCCACCGGGTCGTCACTCCCTTGGTGTTGTAGTCTGTCGAAGATGCGGCGTTTCCCGCCCGTTTCCACCACGTTGTGCGATGGCAGGCCAAACGTACCGCCTGCCCGAACAAGCGGCTGTCCGGCGTTGTGTCGCTCCCGAATTTCTATCGGCATAGCTCTTCTAGACGTCGTCTTAACAGGTAGGCCGGTAAGGGCTAGAATGGTCCATGGGGGATGGCAATGGCGCGGCAGAAAATCGGTACTTCCCTGCGGGAGCGGCTTTTGCGGGAGGCTAGGCTTCTGGCGGCCCACGAGCATAAATGCCTTTTTTGAACTCCGGGTCCTTCATGAGCTGCTCCTTGAATTCGTGCCAGTTCATTTCCTTGCACTTCCTTTCCGCTCTAGGTAGTTTTTCATTCGCTGTACTGCGGTCTGAATTTCTACCATGGACAATCGTATTACCCCGTCCGGCGCGACCAGGGCCCCGAAAGGCGGAAACCTCCCGCCGGAACTTATCGTAGGCGGCGAAGCAACTGCTTGTGCCAGTCGAAAGCATCCGGCCGGCTGCCGTTGATATCCCCGTGGGAACCCAGCCATGCTGGGGCACGGCCGCGGGTTATGCCCGAACCTCAGCTGTGGCTGTGGCCACAGCTGCCAGGGCTTCAGCTAGGGTGCCGGCTTTGAACACCTCGCGGCGCAGCCGCCGCAGCTTCTCCAGATCGGCAAGGCCCTCCAGAGCAGTCGCTACCTCGGCAGGGCACTCGCCAAAGCGGCTTTCTAGAAACTCCACAATGGCGGCCCGCACCTCTTTTAGCTCGCCCTCAAACCTGCCCCGGTTCAGACCAATAGCCTCGCCTTCCTGCCTGCCCTCTAGCCGCTTCTGCGCCGCTTCAACACCGCTCGAACCTGGCCGCAGGAAAACCGAATCTACTCACAACAAAACCATAACTTTCGTCGGTACCCCGGCGCCGATCTGGCCAGGGGGCGGCGCCCTGGACCGGCGCTTTTTCGGGACGACGCGGGAGGATGGCCCGGCTCCCATTCGAAGTTGACACGGTGGTCACCTTCTCGGACAGACGCCTTGTGGCTTTTATTTCCCTATGCTATATGAAGCGTCATAAATAGTTGCGTATTACCCTGAATTGATATAT
>JACIYD010000406.1 GCA_014360105.1 Clostridia bacterium | reverse complement strand
CTGCCATGTCTCAGGCAGGGCCGCCAGCGCCTGGGGGAAGGTGAGGTTCTGCGCCGCCAAGTAGCCGGCCAGGGCCACGAAAGTATACAAGGCATCACCCAGCATCTGAACCTGCCGGCCGCCAAGCGGCGGCTGCCAGGCGGCCTCGGCGATTGCCCGCCATTCGTTCCTTACCCACCTCACCGTAACGTTGGCCGCGCGCGCCAGGGCCTCCGCCGGGCTGGGCGCGCTCACGGGCAGGGCCAGTAGCGGCGGCCTTGGTTCGGCCAGCAACACCTGGGTCAAGAGCAGGTGCTGGCGCTGCCGGGTGAGGGCCCGGCCACCGGGCTCCCAAAGGACCAGTTCCTCTCCTTCGGCGTCGAAGCTCGCGCCGCCCGCGACCGTGCCCTCCCGCAACCTTTGCCGGAGCGCCTCGATATCCGGGACCAAAACCAACTCCCAGGGAAGGGCAGGAGCGAGGCGCGTCAGCCAGGTGAATATTTTGGGCGCCGGGGTGTAAACGAAGAACGGTGTTTTCTCCGAAGGCAGAGCCCCTCCCAGGCAGGCACCGAGATAAGTCAGGTAGCGGTCTTCCAGGTCGGTGGTACGGGTCACCGGCAAGAGCTCGCTCTCTTTTACCCGCCGGAAATTCTCCTGCTGGTAGGCACTGTCCACTTTCCGGCGCTGCCCGCCGGCCAGCGGCAATCCACGGTCGTCCGAGAAAACCAAGATGAGCCGGTCGCTTTCCCGCGGATCACGGCGCACGTGCAGGCCTCCGGCCAGCCCCAGCGCGCGCACCGCGTAGCGGTGAAGCGGCAACAGGCTTTCTCCCAGGTCAAAGACGCGCAGGCCGCCGGTCAAAAGCCCCGTGAGCGCCGCCGCCGCCAGGAGCTCCGGCCCGGCACCGGGCGCCCTGCTTACGGCCACGGTGCTGCCGGGCGCGAGTAGGCTGCCGAAAGCCGCGGCTACCTGGCTCACCAGCGCCGGGGTAAGGTCGCGATGCACATACCCTCCCACCCCTTGGGAGGCAAAAAGAGACCTGGGACAGCGGCTGCCCCAGATGAGGTTCCGCCGTACTGTGGTATAACGGTCGATCTCCTTTTCGGGCCAAATCTTGACTTCCGGCTTAACGATGCTAAAGGTGCGCACCGTACATCCGTCGCCGACCGCCGCGCCCTCGTAGACGGCGGTGTTGTCCTCGAGGATCACGCGGCAGCCGATCACGGCGCCGCGGACGGCCGCGCGCCGGCCGATGGTGACACCGTCCCAGATAATGGCCTGCTTGAGCGAGGCACCCTGTTCGACGGTGACGTTATCACCGATGACCGTATAGGGCTCGACGGTCACCCCGGCCTCCAGCCGGCAGTTGGCGCCCAGCAAAACGGGGCCGCGCACGCTGACGCGGGGATCAATGACCGTGTGCGCGCCGAGGCGCACTCCCTCGCCTCGTTCCTCTCCCGGAAGTCGCACGGCCACGCGGCCCGCAAGCACCTCGAGGTGGGCGCGGCGGTACTCGGCAATGTTGCCGATGTCGAATACAGATGTAACACTAACGCCGGCCGGCTTCTTTCACGCTGGCCGCAATGTCCGGGGTGAAGTTGGCATACACCGTAACCTTTGCTGCCTTGCCCCTGCCGGTCACCGTCACCTGCCGCACCAGCGTCCGCACCAGGGTCTTCTTTTGCTCGAACGATAGCTCATCCAACCGCGACAGAAACTCGGCGGCCTGCCTCTTTACCTCCTTAAATTTGGCCTCAACCAGGGCGAACTGGCGCAGCGTAATCTCTATTTCGCTCTTCCGGGCGGCAAGCTGCTTCTCGCGGTTCTTCAGCTCGGCCAGAGCCCGGGCGGTCTTGGGGTCGAGGTCCAAAAGCCCGGCTGCCAAAGCGCCCCTAATGTTGTCCCGGCCTCTTTCCACTTCGGCCAGGTGCCTGCCGATCCGCTCCAGCTCCTCACGCAGCTCCTTTTCGCCGGACTTCTGCCTGATTTCCCTGGCAAGAGCTTCCGGGTCGTTAAGCCAGCCTTTAACCTGGTCCCACACCACGCCCTCAACAGGATCGGCCTTAACCCATTTTAGCGGGTTGCGGCAGCCCAGGCTGTAATAGCCCGCCTGGGTC
>JACIYD010000405.1 GCA_014360105.1 Clostridia bacterium | reverse complement strand
CCGCGCCTCGCAATTTCTGCCCGCAGAGCGTCGATGGAGGCAAGTAACGGATAAGAGGGACTTGTACTCTGCAGGAAGTCGAGGGCGAGGGCAATCCGTTCCCCAAAGTTCACGCCTTGCCCGAGGTGTAACACGGCCGTTTGCGTAAGGGAACCTAGTGTCTTGTGCCAGCCATCAACGACCACGTCCGCCCCCAGGCCAAGCGCACCCGGGGGGAAGCTCGCATGAAAGCCAAAGTGCGCCCCGTGGGCCTGGTCTACCACTACCTTGAGCCCACGGCCGTGGGCCAGGGTAATGAGACTCCCCAGGTCGAACGCCACGCCTTCGTAGGTCGGGTAAACAAGAACGAGCACCGCCGCCTGGGGAAAGGACGCCAGTACCGCGTCGAGTTCGGCAGGGGTAACCCGGGTGGGCAGTCCCCAAAGCGGGTCGTATTCGCCAGCAAGAAACACCGGCCGAATACCGCTCAGCACCGCTGCGGCGACCAGAGAACGGTGTCCGTACCGCGGCATAACCACCACCTCACCCGGTCGGCAAAGGCCGAGTAAGGCAGCCATCAAGCCCACGCTCGCACCGTTAATCAAAAAATAGCTCTCTTTCGCGCCGCAAAGAGATGCCGCCAGTGCTTGGGCCGCCGCGATGGGGCCGTGCGGCGCGTGGAGGTCGTCCAGTCCGGGTAGTTCGGTCAAATCCAGCCGCCCGACCCCTTCGCCCACCAGTTCACGCCAAAAATCTGGCCAGCCACGCGCGCCCTTATGCGCGGGAAAATGGCAGGCAAGACATCCACGCGCCAGATATGCCGTCAGGGCGGCGACAAGCGGCGCCTCTACTTTCGCCGCCAATTTGCCCTCCGAGTCCGTCTTTGATCTTGTTACTCATTCTAACACAAAGCCGTAAACCTGGCTAGTCCGGCGCGGATACACCCCTCGCCGCCCGAGGTTCCCTATCTTGAGGTGCGGCCGTAGGCGGTGCCCCGCTGGGTTGTCTCTGGTTTGCTCTTGCGCTCTTTGCCCCCCCGGTTGGCACAAGCCCCGCGGCCCGAATCAAAAATGGGATACTTCAGGGTGCTCGGCGCTGAACACCGTTCAAATCGATGTAATAATCGTCATGGTAGATCAAGGCCGACACCGGAACAATGGCATAGTCCTGGGACTTGAGGTAATCGATCAGGGGTGCCAGGGCCTCTGCCGTATATTTGCCATTGTTATGGAACAGGACGATATCGCCGGGTCTGATCCTTTCTATTACCCGCTTCTTGATCGCCTCGGCAGATAGGTCTTTCCAATCAAGGGAATCTACGCTCCACTGGACCGGGATATAACCTTGTTGCTGGACAAGAGAAATCACGCGGTCGTTATAATCGCCGAAAGGAGGACGAAAAAGCTTCGGTTCGAAACCGGTCAGTTGCCGGATAAGCCTGGCGTTTTCTTCCAATTCCCAGATTACTTCCGTATCGCTCAGCCGGGTAAAATGAGGGTGAGTGGCAGAGTGCAACCCGATTTCGTGCCCTTCTTCCACAATACGCCGTGCTTCCAAAGGATACTTTTTTAGCCAAAGATTGACCAGAAAAAAGGTGGTCTTTATTTCGTACGTCCGCAACACGGCCAAAATGGCCGGTGTACGCTCTGCCCCCCAACATGCATCAAAGGAAAAAGCCACTTTCTTTTCCTTGGTATCGACACAATAAATAGGGTGAATCTTGCGACTACCCGCTACCAACAAGTGTTGCCACGAGGCATACAAGGGTGAATAGAGGATGATCCCCAGACTCAAGAAAGTTAATGCTAGGGCCAGGCGAAGCCAGAACCGCCGTCCGCCGATGATAAGGACGCGCATCACCCCTCGCTCCCTCTGCCGCCGTTTCCTAAATCCTATGCGTTAAAGGCTTGCCAACCGGGTAGGGAAATGCTGGTACGAGCAACCGGGGGTCTTTTCCTATCTCCACTCGGCGCACCAGGAAACCGGCGGCCTAGGGCGCTTGCCATCTACCCCGCGGCCTGGTGGAGGGCGCGTTTCTATAAGGCATACACGGGTACGCGGGATGTGTGGCACCCTTATAGTGGATACGGCACGCGACGGCACACAAAAAGGCTAACCCCGGTC
>JACIYD010000404.1 GCA_014360105.1 Clostridia bacterium | reverse complement strand
GGACCACCATGCCGGCTTCCACCAGGGAGCGCAGAAGCCGGTAAACGGTACTCTTGTATAACCCGGTGCGACGGCTAATCTCGGAAATCCCGAGTTCCGGTGACCGGATGGAGAAGCAGGTAAGGATATCGACTATGTGCTTGACGGTTTTGACCGTGGTTTCCCGTTCGCGAACAAGTTTGTTATGCATGACAGAACACTGTTCCATTTTTTTTGGCATTATTACTGTTCTTTCTCGCTTTGCAAATTCCTTCTTCACACAAAAATTTTTTTGCAGGCCGCGAAACGGAGATCGGGCTGACCGCCCACACCGCCGGGAGAACCCCCCCCCCTGACCAGCCCGGCAGGCCTTCTTACAGGGGGCCTTTGCCCTGAACGGGAGGGCGCGTGATGTTTTACAGCTTCCAGCTAGTACTACAGCGTCAGCTATGAGTCTGAACAGGCCGTTCTGGGTTGTCCCGCTCCGGGGTCCATTCCAGGTACTCCCGGTGGGAACGCGGGCGGTGCTCGGGGTTGGTGACGTACTGGCCTTTACCGTAGCTTCGCCTATGGCTGGCCACTCTTTGGCCCCGGTAAAGGATCTCTACCGTGCCGGCGGTGTAGCGCACCTCCACCTGCTCTTTAATGAGCCGGTGGGGAACGCTGTAGTAGTTGCCTTCCACCTCCACGTGGTAGTCGACGTTCACCCTGGCTTTCTTCCAGTGGGCGAACTCGTACCTCTGCGCTGGCAAAGGCTTAAGTGTCGCCTTCTCCACCGTTTCGTAAAGTAGCCGCCGGCTGCCCGCGAGTTTCTGAAACGGCGCCTCGTTGAGCTTTACTAGCTCCTCGGCTATGGCCTGGTTCAGCTCGGCCAGACTGAAGAAGACGCGGTGGCGCAGGGCGGCCAGAATCCACCGCTCTACCACCTGCACGCCCACTTCCACCTTGGCCCGGTCCCGGGGATGTCTGGGCCGGGCGGGGATGACCGCGGTGCCGTAGTGGGCGGCCATTTCCTGATAGGTGGGGTTGAGGTCCGGCTCGTACCGGCAGGCCCTGGCCACTGCGGGCTTCAGGTTGTCCGGCACCAGGATCTCGGGCACGCCCTGGATGTACTCCAGGGCCCGCACGTGGCCCCCGATCCAGTTCTCAAGCTCCTGGGACCACTGGGCCTTTCGCGTAGGCGTAGTTGCTGAACCCCAGCACCGCCACGAAGATCTGCGCCCTCCTGGTTTCTCCGGTTCTGGGGTCTACCACCGGCACCTTGTCGCCCGCGTAGTCCAGGAATAGCTTCTCCCCCGGCCGGTAGGTCTGCCTTAAGACCGGGTCGAGCTTGCCCCGCCATTGCCGGTAGCGCTTGCAAAAAGCGCTGTACTGGTATCCGTCGGGATGCTCCCGCTTATACTCGGTCCACAACAGCCGCAGGGTTACTTTGCTATCGCGCAGTTCTTCGTGGACCTGTCTCCAGTCCGGTTCACCCCGGCCGCCGGTATACTGCTTGTTGCCCGGGTAGAGCCTGGCCTCCAGTTCCGCCTCGTCGAGATCCTCCGGCAGGGGCCAGCTCAGCCCCGCCGCCTGGGCCCGCCGCAGGGTGTCAATTACGGTGGCGTGAGATATGGATAGCGTCCTGCCAATCTGGCGAACCCCTACCCCCAGTTGCCAGTGCAACCGCAGGATTTCCTTGGTCTTGCGCATAGACAGCCTCCTCATGGGCATTACCCTCTGCCACCTCTCCCCTGGTGATGCCCCAGGGGTTCTCCGGCCAGAAGGCACAACCCTTTAGTCTGCTGCCCAGCGCCGCCCCACTATCTCCTCCTGGAGGTCCCGGGCGACCTTGTCCTCTACCTAGGTGGTCGAGATGCCGTGCAACGGTGGTCGGCTTGGCGTACACTGGTGGTCGGCTTCCCGTACTTTACTGGTCGGCTTGGCGTGCACAGGCGGTCGTTTTCCCGTGGAATATGCACGCGGGTTCTCGGCACCCTCGGGACGATCAGGAACAAACTCGGCGCCGTGCGCCTGGGCCTTATCACTCTGGGCGCGATCTCCCTGCTCTGCGGCATGCTCCCGCCAACCATGACGGGATTCTGGCTTTTCGCAGCCCTGTGCCTGGCCCTGGGCGCGACCGGAAACC
>JACIYD010000403.1 GCA_014360105.1 Clostridia bacterium | reverse complement strand
CAAACCGTTTAAAGGTGGTTGCGCTGAGATGATCGAAACTATCGTCCTGGAGCGACGCGTCTTCAGCCTGGCACAGGGGGAAGTCGACCTGGAGGTAGTAGCCCGCCCGGAAGAGCTGATTGGCGACCCGGCCGATGAGTATCAGATTCCCTGTTGGGCCGAGGTTTGGCCGGCCGCTCTCGCCCTGGCCTCGTATCTGTCCGGGCAAGACCTGCACGGCCAAAAGGTCCTGGAGTTGGGCTGCGGCCTGGGGCTTCCTGGCCTGGTGGCCGCCCTCCGGGGGGCGATAGTGACCTTCAACGATTATCACCCGGAGGCCCTAGAACTGGTTGGCCATAATGCGCGGCGGTTGGGCCTGGTGGAAAGGGTCAGATTTCATCAAGGAGATTGGCGCTGCTTTACGCTGGCGGAGCGCTTTGATCTGGTGCTGGCTTCGGATGTCATGTACGACCCGAAGCTTAACCCGTTTCTCTTGCGCCTCTTTAATGACCATGTGGCACCCGGCGGCAGGCTTGTCGTGAGCCATCCCAACCGCCGTGATACGCTGGCCGCCCTTGACGGCCTGCGTGGCGGTTCTGGCTGGACCGAAAGGAGCTGGGAAGTAACCGTGGCCACCGGCGACCCTCTCTTCCCCGAGGCCACCATCAGGTTGCACTGCCTTACGCGCCTGGTTGTGGTGCCGCTTCCCAAACCGTAATCTTGACTTTAATCCACCATTTATTCTAACATTTACCTGGAGCGAACGCTCCCGTAACGGGAGGGGAGGGGAAAGGCATTGGCCAAGGTTATTGCCGAAGTGGTGGAAGTGCGGGGTTGCGGCGAGTGCTCGGCCGGGCACAAGGCAGGAGACCGTTTTATCTTCACCGAGCACAGGGCGCCGGCGCTGTGCCAGTGGGCGCTGGGAGCGCTCCAGGCGCCGGTGGCGGTGCTGCTTCAAGGCGGTAAATTCTCCTGGGCCCAAGCGGGTGAGCCCACCATGTGGGCCTGCCCCGACCCCACGGACACCGTGGTCTTCCGCTTCTGGCGGGAGGAACAATAGCCCGCGCGGAAACAGTCTGCCCTGCCTAGCAGCGTCCGTGGGAAACAAGGAGGAAGCGGGATCGGGGCGGCCCCGCACGGGGCCAATTCCCGGTGCCGGCCGGCAACGAAGACCCCGGCGTAATCCGGAGCACGCCGGCTACCCGGGGAAGCGCGCAGGGGCCGCTAGCCCGCCGCGGGCCGAGCTTGCAAAACGGTGCGAAGTGCAAGGGACAAATTGAGGCGAATCGGGAGGGCAAAGGCGCCATGGCCGGGCTTTATCTCGGCACGAGCGGCTATAACTACGGCCACTGGCGAGGCCGATTCTATCCAGAGGGCCTGCCCTCAAAGGACTGGATTTCCTACTATGCAACGCAGTTTAACACGGTGGAATTGAATGTTACCTTTTACCGCCTGCCACTTGCGCGTACTTTTGCCGGCTGGTACGAGCGCACACCGGGCGGTTTTCTTTTTGCCTTGAAGGGGAGCCGGCTCGTCACCCACCTGAAACGGCTGGCGGGAGTGGAAGAGGCGGTGGAAAGCTTCTTTGCGCGCGCCGCCGGACTGAAAGAAAAGCTGGCCGTGGTGCTCTGGCAACTGCCGCCGGGACTGCACGCGGACTTGGAACGGCTGGCTGCCTTTTGTACGGTTCTGCGGGCCAACGCCGTAGCGCGGCAGACCCGCCACGCCTTTGAGTTCAGGCACGAGAGCTGGTTCACCCCTGAGGTTTACGACCTGCTTTCCCATGAGGGACATGCCCTCTGTGTGGCCGACGGACCGCGCTGGCCCCATTGCCGCCAGACAACGGCAGATTTCGTCTACGTGCGCTTCCACGGGAGCCGCCGGCTTTACGGTTCCTGCTACACGGCTGAGGAGTTGGCCTCCTGGGCGGCACAGGTCAGGGCCTGGCGGGATGAAGGCCGGGATGTTTACGCCTACTTTAACAACGATGCCGAGGGGTACGCCGTGGCCAACGCCCGCACGCTGGCCTCGCTGGTAGCGCAGCAAGGCTGAAGCAGGCCCCGGCGGGTGCCTGTCCGCTTTCGCAACTTTGTTAAGGCGAAGGGCATTTAGCCATTGATGCCATTGAC
>JACIYD010000402.1 GCA_014360105.1 Clostridia bacterium | reverse complement strand
GTCCAAGGAGATAAGAACGACGGTAGTGCTGAACTCAGCTGGAACCTACACTTACACGGTGAAAGCGGACCCGGTCGACGTGGCGGATTGCGCCCCGGGAAACAATACCGCAAAGGCAACGATAACGGTGAGAGGAAAGCATGATGTGCCGGCAGGAGTAAACGGTGCGCATGGATTATAGGCGGCGGACGAACCGCAGCCGCCGCACGGTATGCCGGCCAGGCGGCGGGCCAGGCGGTGCGCCTCCTGGGGCTGGTCGTTCAGGCCGGCCAGCAGCAGATAGGCGAAGGTGACGCGGCGGCCCGTGCGCGCCGTATAAGCGCGGCAGGCGCCGAGCAATATGTCCAGGGGGTAGCGGCGGTTGATCGGCACGAGACGGCTGCGCAGCGCGTCATCCGCCGCGTGCAGGGAAACCGCCAGGCGCACTGGCGGTCCCTCGGCGGCCAGGCGCTCGATCCCCGGCACCACGCCGCAGGTGGAGACGGTGATGCGCCGGTGCCCGATGTTCTGGCCCAGAGGGTGGCTGAGGAGAACGATGCTTTTCCGCACCGCCTCGTAATTGAGCAGCGGTTCTCCCATGCCCATGTAGACCACGTTGGTGATCCGCCCCGTCCCTGCTGCGCCCGCCCGCTCGTTCCAGAAGTACACCTGGCCGACCAGTTCTCCCGGCCGGAGGTTGCGGCGGAATCCCACCTCGCCCGTGGCGCAGAAGCGACAGCCCAGGCTGCAACCTACCTGGCTGGAAAGGCAAGCCGTGCGGCGGCTGCGGTTCGTCCGCCGCCTATAATCCATGCGCACCGTTTCCACCGCCTGTCCGTCGGGCAGGGAGACCAGGTACTTCTGCGTGCGCCCGTCGGCGGCCACGGCGTGGCGGCAAGGCTCAAGCTTACTGACGTAGCTCCGCGCCGCCAGTTCCTCCCGCAGCGCGCGGGGGAGGTCGGTCATTTCCTCCCAGTCACTCTTCCCCCGCCCGTGCACCCAGGCGAAGAGCTGCCGTGCCCGATAAGACGGCGCCCCCAGCGCCCGCAGCAGTTCCTCCATTTCACCAAGGTCGAGATCCCGCAAGTCTATCTTTTCCATCCTTACCCATCCTCAATCCCCGTCATCTAGGCTTTCCGCAGACGGGCGATGAAAAACCCGTCCGTGCCGTGGACGTGCGGGTAAAGGCGAAGCTGCCCCTGCGCCGCCAGGCGCCGGTCTTCCTCGCGGGGCAACGGCCGGGGCAGGAAATCCTCCAGGCTTTCAGCGCGGAGGTCGCGGTGCCGGGCGCAGATTTCGGCCACCACTTCCTCGTTTTCTTCCGGCTCGGTGGTACAGGTGCTGTAGACCAGAACCCCGCCCGGCTTGAGAGCTGCATAGGCCGCTTCCAGCAGTTCAAGCTGTAAACGGGGCAGGGAGCGCAACTGCTCCGGGCTCTTGCGCCAGCGGGCATCGGCCCGCCGCCGCAAGACCCCAAAGCCGGAACAGGGGGCGTCCACCAGCACGTAATCGGCCGGCCGGGGCAAAAGACCGGGCAGTTCACGGGCGTCGGCCGCCAGGGGACGGACGCTGCCGATGCCGAGGCGCCGGCAATTCTCCTCCAAGAGCTTCAGCTTGGCCGGCCTGAGGTCCACGGCGAGAACTTCGCCCCGGTCGCCCGTAAGCTGCGCCAGGTGGGTGGTCTTCGTCCCCACGCCGGCGCAGGCATCGACGATCAGGCTTTCGGCCGCCGGGGCCAGGGCATGGGAAACGAGCATCGACCCCTCGTCCTGAAAAAGAAACCACCCTTCTCTTAACCCCTCCAATTCTTCGAGAAAAGAAAGGCCCTCCCCGATGAGGCCCTCCGGCACGTAAGCGGAGGGCTGCACCGCCGCCCCTGCCGCCCGCAGGGCGTCTTGGACGCGGACCGCGTCTTGCTTGAGCGTGTTCACCCGCAGGGCAAGCGGCGGCCTTTCGTTGTCGGCGCGGCACAAGGCCTCGGTCCATTCCCTGCCCCAACGCGCAAGCCAGCGCGCCACGAGCCACGGAGGATGCGCATGCTTCACCGCCAGGTGCGCCACCGGGTCGTCCTCGTAGCGGGGCAGGGGTGGCCAGCCTTCCCGCGCCAGACGGCGCAAATCGGCGTTGACCA
>JACIYD010000401.1 GCA_014360105.1 Clostridia bacterium | reverse complement strand
AATGGCCTTTAGGAGTAGCGCCTTGCCCGCGTTAAGGACCGCCCCCTCGCCGAAGGCCTCCTTGAAGGCGCGGCACCGGGCACGTAAGTGTGCCTCATCGACGACGAGCAAGGGCGTACCGTATTCCCGTGCCAGTTCCACCGTATCGCAGCCGCCGATGGTGAGGTGTCCCTTTCCGTTGACGGCCATCGTCCCCTGGAAGCGCACCGCTCTCCTACCCGCCCTTTCGCTTGCGCCTAGGGTAAAGTCGCCAGGCTACGCGCAAGTTCCTCCTCGCTGTAGGCCACGTCCTCCAGCCGGCCCGCCAGGTATGCATCGTAGGCCGAGAGGTCAAAATGCCCGTGACCGCTCAGGCCGAAAAGGATCACTTTCTTCTCGCCGCTCTCGCGGCAAGCGAGGGCCTCGTCGATGGCCACCTTGATGGCGTGGGCACTTTCCGGCGCCGGCAGGATCCCCTCCTGCCGGGCGAACAAAACCGCGGCGGCAAAAATGTCCGTCTGGGCCACCGCCACCGCCTCCACGTAGCCGTCACGGTAGAGTTGACAAAGCAGCGGTGCCAGCCCGTGGTAACGCAGGCCGCCTGCATGGATACCGGGTGGCATGAAGTTGTGTCCCAGGGTGTACATGTGCAGCAAAGGTGTCAATCCTACCGTGTCGCCGAAATCATAGGCCAGCCTGCCCCGGGTGAGCGTGGGGCAGGCGGTGGGCTCCACCGCCACGGCCCGCACCTTGCGGCCGTTAAACTTATCCTGGAGAAAAGGAAAGACCAGGCCGGAGAAGTTGCTTCCCCCGCCCACACAGCCGATGACCACGTCGGGATAAGTATTAGCTTTGGCGAACTGCTCTTTGGCCTCGAGGCCGACGATGGTTTGGTGCAGACAGACGTGATTGAGTACGCTGCCCAGCGAATAGTTGGTATCCGGGCGCGCGGCCGCGTCTTCAACCGCTTCGCTGATGGCGATGCCGAGGCTCCCCAGGCAATCCGGGTCCCGTGCCAGGATCTCCCGGCCGGCCGCGGTACGGCTGCTCGGACTGGGAATGACGCTTGCGCCGTATGCCTCCATCAGGGAGCGCCGGTAGGGCTTCTGCTCGTAACTCACCCGGACCATGTAAACCGTGCACTCGAGACCAAAGAAGCTGCAGGCCAGACTCAAGGCGCTGCCCCACTGCCCGGCACCGGTTTCCGTGGTGAGGCGCTTGATGCCGGCTATTTTGTTATAATAAGCCTGCGCCACCGCCGTATTCGGCTTGTGGCTTCCGGCAGGGCTGACCCCCTCGTACTTGTAATAGATCGCCGCCGGCGTCTCCAAGGCCTTCTCCAGGCGCCTGGCGCGATAAAGCGGCGTCGGCCGCCAGAGGCGATAAACGTCGAGAACCTCCCCCGGGATGTCGATCCAGCGTTCCCGGCTCATCTCCTGCTCGATTAGGCCCATGGGAAAAATGGCGGCAAGATCCTCCGGTCCGATCGGTTGCTTGGTCGCCGGGTGCAGCGGCGGCGGTGGCAGGTGCGGCATGTCCGCCTGGATGTTGTACCACCGCGTAGGCATTTCCTTTTCGCTTAGCAATACCTTGTACTCCTCACTCATCTTCGCTCAACTCCCCTCTCCTCAAGCTAAATGCACCACCATTGTAATCAAAAAGGCCGGCTTTGTCTACCCGTCCGGCCCGTGAGCTATGCCCAGTTTGCCTCAGCGCAGCTTAGGTTCTTCACGGTCCGCCGCTCTGCCGCCTGCCGGCGCGCGCACTGCGGCGGCGCCGGATCATGTCCACAAAAGCCTCCAGGCGTGTGACCAGACCAGCCTCACCGGTCTGTTCGTCGAAGAATATCGTCATAACTGGCAGATCGTAATCGTGGCCGACGGTGGGCAAAATGGCCTCGGCGACGATCTCCGGCATGCAGGTGAAGGGTGCGAGCTGAATCAGGCCATCAAAACCCTTGCGGGCAAAGTAGACCACACTGCCAACCGATTCGCGGCCGTGGCCCCCGACGAAATAGCCAAGGTAAGGTTGCGCCAGCTTTTTTGCCTTCTTTGCCGGGCTCTTAAGTCGCATCAGGCCGGCAAAAAGGTGGTCGTTGATCCACTCGCTCAGGTAAAGACTCCGGGTTACTT
>JACIYD010000400.1 GCA_014360105.1 Clostridia bacterium | reverse complement strand
CGTCCCATTGTTGCAGCAATCTCCCCGTAAAATAGGGGACTGAAAGTGAAGTTGAGCACCGCATCCGGTTGACCCTTCTTCGTTGCAGCAATCTCCCCGTAAAATAGGGGACTGAAAGAAGTAATCACCGAGCGCATAGCCAGCCAGACCCAGCGGTTGCAGCAATCTCCCCGTAAAATAGGGGACTGAAAGGGCTGTTGTTGACCTTGCCAACCAGCGGATCCCAAGTAGTTGCAGCAATCTCCCCGTAAAATAGGGGACTGAAAGAGGGCCCAGATGATAGCCCGGACGGAGACGAACAGCGGTTGCAGCAATCTCCCCGTAAAATAGGGGACTGAAAGGCGGAGTTGCGGTGGCTGATCATCCAGGTTGAGGAGCGGTTGCAGCAATCTCCCCGTAAAATAGGGGACTGAAAGGCCAGAACCCCAGGGCGAATCTGAAACCGTCCCTAGTTGCAGCAATCTCCCCGTAAAATAGGGGACTGAAAGCATTTCACGTACTCGGGCAGCCCGCGGCGCTTTGCTTCGTTGCAGCAATCTCCCCGTAAAATAGGGGACTGAAAGTCCGGGGTGAAGAAGCTGGAGCGAATGTTGATCACGAAGTTGCAGCAATCTCCCCGTAAAATAGGGGACTGAAAGACAAGAAGGGGACCCCCGCGTCAAATAGGCGACCTGAAAGAGCATTACATAGTGTTGAGCGGTGAGCCGAAGGCCTGTCACAGGCGTTTGTAAACTAAAGGTATCGCCCCGATTCCGGCAAACGTGGTAGAATGTGGGCAGGGGAGGGGAGGCGGCTTGGCTGTGGTCGAGGACGAAACCAAAAAACAACTGGCTGCTGGCAGCGAGGAGCAGGGATTCATCTTCCGCACCTCCTTTGACCCGTTCAACATGATCATGCAGCAGTTGGGCAAGCTGGACGACAAGCTGGGCAAGCTTGAGGAGAAGCTCGATACCAAGATTGACGGTTTACGCCAGGAAATGGACGCCAAAATTGACAGTTTACACCAGGAGTTACACAGCACTACCCGCTGGATAATAGGTACCAACGTAGCCGTGGCCGGGGTAGCGGTGGCCCTGGCGTCGTGGCTGTTCCGGTGAAGCACATTGGCCCTTCTATTGTCTATAACCCCCGCTCTTTTATAGGTCCTGGAGGCTTCTGGTGCATCATCCGGCCGCTGGCTCCCTGGCTGGGTGTACTGGTAAAGGATCTGCGCCTGGTCTCCCGCTCGCCGTCGGAAATGGGGCTATTCTTGACGCCTGCGGCCGCCACCGTGCCCATGGCCATATCCGTGGCCGCGAAGGGGGCCGGGTCTCCATTTGTGACCATGGCCACCGCGGGCGGCCGCCGGCAGGATGTACCGGCAGGAAAGTGCGGGGCGCGGGTCGAAGCAAATGGCTAAAATGAAGCCGGCTGCAAGGACCGGAGGGAGGGTTTGCCGTGCCCCTGGATGATCAAGGCCTAAAAGCGGGAGAGGACGGCCGGAAAGCGCGGGCTGCTCGTTTGCCGTGGTCGCGGCGCCTGTGGGTAGCTGTGCCGGTGCTGGTGCTAGCTTTGCTCTTGCTGTGGTATCTGCGTACCTGGTGGCACGCGCCGTTGATGTTTTTCTATACCCACCCGGCCGTGCTTGAGGCCCTGGGGATCTGGCTTGTTCTTCACCTCTTTTGGTTTCGCCGGCGCTGGACCGGGACGAAGGTCTGGGAATACGACAAGACGGACGGCAAGGGCCGGAAAACCGGGGAGCGGGGCAGTGTTCGTTTTCGCACCCTCTGGCTCTCTTATTACCTTGTGCTGCCGACCCTGGTCGCTCTCTTGCCGCTGCTGGCCGGCGTCGCCCGCCAGGTGGATATGGTTAACCGGCTTCAATACCATAAGATCGACCGGCTGCCCGATGCCACGCATAACGTACGCCTGATGCCCGAGGTGGTGGCCTACCGCTACGCGCGCGATGCGCTGCAATTAAGCCAGTACAAACTGGGCACGGAGCACATCGCCCTCATCAACGGCAGGCTCGCCTTTACCTTTCCGCTGGTGCCGGACGGCCTGGTACTCATGTTTACCGCCAAGAACAAGGGCATGACCTACGTCTACACGACCACCCAGGAGCGCAATTCGCAGATGGT
>JACIYD010000040.1 GCA_014360105.1 Clostridia bacterium | reverse complement strand
CGGCGAGCAGGGCCACTTCTGCCGCGCCCAGGCCGGCGTCGGTGATGATCACGGGGTTCTTCGCCCGCAGGTAGAGGTAAAGCAGGTCGATCACCTTCGCGGGCTTTACCCGGAGGGCGTCCTCCGCCCGGTCGAGGGTGTACGGCGCCAGTTCTTCCCGCAGGCGCGCCAGGCGGCTCGCGTACTGCTGCCGTGAGAGTTCGTCGAAAAGGTCATAATCGAGGAGGTACTTGAGCATCGCCTGCACAAGCGGCCGGATCCTGCGCTGGTTGACCTCGATGGTGAGGCGCGCCAGGGCGTCCAGGCGGGTACTGCGCGTATTGATCAGCGCCAGGTTTGCCCCTCTTTCCACGAACTGCCGCAGCTTCTGGCCGATGACCGGGTACTGGACGGGCAGATCCGTACCCACCACCAAAATGAGGTCGGCGTGGGCCAGGTCGGCGTAGGTGGCGCTGGACAGCGTTTCGGGCAAGGCACCCCCGAGGCTGGCGATGTTATTCGTCTCCAGCCCCAGACGGGCGAGCTTCTGCGCCAGGTAGTTTTCTTCGAGGCTCAGCCGGGGCGAGACCAGTACGGCGAGCCGCTCCGGCCCGAGATAGGAGCGGATCTCGCCCAGGGTCTTGGCCGCCGCCCGGAGGGCCTCCTCCCAGGTCGTTTCCTCAAGCCGCCCTTCCTTTTGGACGAGCGGCCGGGAGGGGCGCTGGCGTTCGTACATCCAGGCGTGGCCGAAGGCGCCGTTCTTGCAGAGGTTGCCATCGTTCACCGGATTGCCTATCGGTGAGCTTACCCTGACCAGCTTATTGCCCACCACGTGCAGCTCCAACTGGCAACCCACGCCGCAATAGGGGCAGATGCTGGGGACCGCCCGCGTCTCCCAGGGGCCCGGCTTGGGCAGGAAGACGCGCGCGCTCAAAGCACCGGTGGGGCAGGCGGAGACGCACTGACCGCAAGAGTCGCAGAGCGTTTCCGCCAGAGGCAGACCCAGGGAGGGTTGAACCAGGGTGTCATAGCCGCGGAAGGCAAAGCCCAAAGCGCCCACACCGTGCAGCTCGCTGCAGATGCGCACGCAACTGCCGCAGACGATGCACTTGTTAGGGTCGCGCAGAATGTAACGGTGGTCGTCCTGCGGGCGGTAGCGTTGCCGGCCCCGGCCAAGGCGCTCCTCGGTCACGCCGTACGCCGTGGCGAGGCGCCGCAGTTCGCAGGTGAAGACGTCCTGGCAGCCGCAGGAGAGGCAGCGTGCCGCTTCGCCTTGAGCCATTTGTTCGGTGAAGCCGCGCGTATACTCACGGAAGTCGCGCTTGCGCTCTTCCGCCGGTAAGACCTCCTTCTGCGTGCGCGGCAGCCGCGGCCGGTCGGCGTACTCGCTGGGATCGATTTCCTTCAACTCCCCTTTGGAAGCGTTGAAGGGTTTGGGCACGGCAAGAACCCGGCCGTGGGTCAGGAAGCTGTTGATTGCCATGGCCGCCTTACGTCCCGCAGCCACGGCTTCGACCACCGTCGCCGGTCCGGAGACGCAGTCGCCGCCGGCGAAAACGCCGGGTACGGCAGTGGCACCGGTTTCCGGGTCGGCCTTCAGATAACCGCCCCCGTCCAATTCCGGGCTGCCGGTCAGCGAAGTACGGTCAAGAGTCTGGCCGATGGCGAGGATGAGGGTGTCAACCGGCAGGCTAAACTCCGAACCGGGAACAGGCTGCGGCCGCCGCCGGCCGGAGCTGTCGGGCTCGCCCAGGGCCATTTTCTGGCACTCGGCGGCGACCAACCGGCCGCCCTCGCCCAGCAACCGCACCGGATTGGTGAGGAAGTGGAAGATCACGCCTTCCTCTTCTGCTTCCTCGATTTCTTCCGCACGCGCCGGCATTTCCTGGCGCGAGCGCCGGTAGAGAACGAGAACCTCTTCCGCGCCCAGGCGCAGCGAGGTACGGGCGGCGTCCATGGCGGTATTGCCGCCGCCGACTACCGCCACCCGCCGGCCCACGGTCACCCGCTCGCCACTGGCCACGCGGCGCAGGAAATCGACGCCGCCGATGACACCGGCCAGCTCCTCGCCGGGAACACGCAGACTCTGGCTGGCCTGCGCCCCCAGGCCGACGAAAACGGCATCGAATCCCTGGGCCTTAAGGTCGGCCACGGTGAAGTCCCGCCCCAGGGCGGTATTCAGGCGCACTTCAGCGCAGAGTTCCGTGATGAGGCCGATTTCGCGGTCGAGCACGTCCTTCGGCAGGCGGTAGGCGGGAATGCCATAGCGCAGCATGCCGCCTAGTGCCGGTGCCGCCTCAAAAATGGTCACAGCGTGCCCCTCGCGGGCGAGGAACCAGGCGGCGCTCAAGCCTGCCGGACCGCCGCCCACTACGGCCACCTTTTTGCCCGTCGGCGGCTTGACCGTGGGGCGATAGGCCTGGCCGTTCTGGGCGAGATCCAGGTCGGCAACAAACCGTTTGAGGTCACAGATGGCTACCGGTTCGTCCACCAGGTTGCGGCGGCATTTTTCTTCGCAGAAACGCGGGCAGACCCGGCCGCAGACCGCAGGTAAGGGCATGGTCTCTTTGATCAGCTTGATGGCTTCCGCATATTCGCCGCAGGCAATGAGGGCGATGAAGCCCTGGATGTCGATGCCCGCCGGGCAGGCTCGCTTGCACGGGCCCTCGCAGTCACCGTAGTGCGCGCTAAGCAAGAGCTCCAGCGCGAGGCGCCGCAACCGGTTGAGCTCTTCGGTATCGGTGCGCACGACCATACCCTCACTGACCATGGTGGCACAGGCCGGCACCGGACGTCTCGCTCCCTCGACGTCTACCAGGCAGAGGCGACAGGCACCAAACGGCGCCAGCCTTGGGTCGTGACAGAGGGAGGGGAGGTCGACGCCGTTGGCTCTGGCCAGTTCAAGCAGCGTTGTCCCAGCGGGGGCGGTGAGCGGCTTGCCGTCCATAGTAAGATTTACCAGGCGCATCTCTATTACTCCTCCTTCCCTCTAGTTTACGGAAATGGCCTCGTGCCGGCAGACGTTGAAGCAGAGGCCGCAATGGGTGCAGAGGTTTTGGTCGATGCTAAAGGGCCGTTTTTTCTCCCCGCTGATGGCATTGGTGGGGCAGTAGCTGTTACACAGGCCGCAGCCGTTGCAGCGATCGGGATTGACCTGGTAGCGGATCAGGGCGCGGCATTTCTTAGCCGGGCAGCGCTTTTCGTAGAGGTGCGCCTCGTACTCGTCGCGGAAGAAGCGCAGGGTGGTGAGCACCGGGTTGGGCGCCGTCTGGCCCAGGCCGCAGAGGGAAGCACGGCTAATACTATTTGCCAATTCCTCGAGGAGCTCCAGGTCTCCTTCGCGGCCCTCACCATTAGTGATCCTTTGCAGGATGGCCTGCATCTGTTTGGTGCCGAGGCGGCAGAAGGTACACTTGCCGCAGGATTCCTTGACGGTAAAGTCCAGGAAGAACTTTGCCACGTCTACCATGCAGGCGCTGTCGTCCATTACCAGGAGTCCGCCCGAGCCCATGATGGCACCGGCCTGGGTAAGAGATTCGTAATCGACCGGGGTATCGGCAAGCGAGGCCGGCAGGCAGCCTCCCGAGGGACCGCCGATCTGGACCGCCTTGAACTCGCGGCCAGAACGGATGCCGCCTCCGATCTCAAAGACGATTTCCCGGATGGTGATGCCCATAGGCACTTCGATGAGGCCGCCCCGGGTAATGGTACCGGCGAGGGCAAAGACCTTCGTGCCCTTGCTCCGCTCGGTGCCGTATTGGGCGAAGGCCTCGCCGCCGTTGAGAATGATCCAGGGTACGTTGGCATAGGTTTCGACGTTATTAATGGAGGTGGGTTTGCCCCAAAGGCCGCTTTCCGCCGGGAAGGGCGGCCGGAAACGGGGCATGCCGCGTTTCCCTTCGATGGACATCATCAGGGCGGTCTCTTCGCCGCAGACAAAGGCGCCGGCACCCTCGCGCAGCTTGAGGTCAAAATCGAAGCCGCTACCCAGGATGTTCTCTCCGAGGAAGCCCCTTTCCCGCGCGGCGGCCAGGGCAAGCTTGAGACGCTTGACTGCCAGCGGATACTCCGCGCGCACGTAGATGTAACCCTCGCGGGCACCGATGGCGTAAGCCGCAATGAGCATGCCTTCGAGGACGCTGTGCGGGTCGCTCTCCAGCACGCTGCGGTCCATAAAGGCCCCCGGGTCTCCCTCGTCGGCGTTGCAGATGATATACTTGGGGCGGCCCGGCGACTGGCGGGTGAGGCGCCACTTCAGGTAGGTGGGAAAGCCGGCGCCGCCGCGGCCCCGCAGTCCCGATTTTTCCAGTTCGCCGATGACCTGTTCCGGGGTCATCTCCCGGAGCGCTTTGGCGATGGCCTGGTAGCCGCCCGCCTCCAGATAGTCGTCGATGCTTTCGGGGTCGATCCGGCCGCTGTTGCGCAGGACCACCCGCTTTTGCTTCGCCAGGTAGTGGCCGTCGTCGAACAGCCAGTCGCGCACCGGCTCGCCGCCGAGGACGTGGCGGCGGGCAATGTCTGTCGCCTTTTCCGGCGTCACCTTGGTGTAGAGGTAACTCTCGCCCGCGGGAGTAAGCACCTCCACCAGAGGCTCGTTGTGGCACATGCCCAGGCAGCCGGTCTGCTTGAGCCAGACATCCTGCTGCCCCGTCAACTCCTGCGCCAGCGCCTGGAAGACTTTGTCGGCCCCGGCGGCGATGCCGCAGGTGGCCAGACCAACGCGGACGATCTTTGGCGCGCCCATCTTACCGCCTCCCCACCGCTTTGATCAATCGCCGTACCGCTTCCGGGGTAAGGCGGCCGTGGATCTGCTCGTTGAGCATCACCACCGGTGCCAGGCTGCAGCAGCCCAGGCAGGCGACGCGCTCCATGGTAAACTTGCCGTCAGGACTGGTGCCACCCTCGCGGGCGCCGGTTTCGTTCTCCACGGCTTGGAGAATCTTTTCCGCACCCGCCAGGTGGCAAGCCGTACCGGTGCAGACGCGCACGAGGTTTTCGCCCGGCGGCTGGAGGCGGAACTGCGCGTAAAAGGTGACGATGCTGTAGAGCTCGGTGGCTGACATATGGGCCAGGTCGGCAATCCTTTCGAGGACCGCCGGGGCAACAAAGCCGAAGGTATTCTGTACTTCTTGCAGGATGGGAATGGCAGCGCCCTCTTCCGTATTGTGCCGGTGGACGATTTCATCCAGCAAATCCAGCGGTCGGACAACCGTGCCGTTTACTTCCATTTCGTTTCACGCTTCCTTTCCCTTTACCACCGGCGCGGTCCGGCGGGCTACACCCCGCTGTGCCGCAGGGCCTTGAGCAACTCGCGCTTGGAAGCCTGGTGCCGTTCGAAAAGGCTGACGATGCGCAGGATGCGCAGCTCCTTAATCCAGGGCTTTTCCTTGAACTTGTTGGCCAGGGCTTCCACGCTCACCGGCGCCTCCACCATGACCACGACATCGTAGTCCCCGACCACCGGGTCGACAAAGTCCACTTCGGGCATGCGTTCCAGTTCCATCAATTCCTTGACAAACTCCTGCTGGGTCATGTCATCGGCAACGTTGATAAAGAAGTAAGCTCTGAGGCCCATCACCGATTCTCCTTTCCGTGTGGTTTTAATTTCCCTTGCAAGGCTAGTAAACCACAGAAGGAGGGCGGAACGCATGAGGGCTTACCTCAATCGCCGCTCGGTATTTCCCCGTAGTCCTTTATGTGAAGAAAAGAACAATCTTGTGGTCCTTCTGGTGCGGGTGCGTCCTACCAGGAAAGGGTGAGAAAGAAGGTGGGTATGGCTGGCAAAACCGAAGATTTGTGCAAACCGTTGCGCCATGCCCCCCGGGTCTTAGGAGTTAGCAGTCGCGGGAGCAAACCCAGGCCTGCCCCAGGCATACATATAAGCAAGGGCCTGCCCATCTTTAGGGGCAGGCCCTGGAGGGGAAGGCGGTTCAGCGGAAGGAGAGCAGGCGATAGAGGGCAACGGCCCCCTCGCCGCGGGTTAGGGTGCCGGCAAAGCCTGGGTCCTTGGCGGTCAGTTCCAGCAGGCCCAGCTTGGCGGCGAGCGCCAGGTAGCCCTGCTTCTCGGGGGCAACCTTGGCGGCCACGGCGGCCGGCACTTGCCAGACGTCGGTCAGCTCGGCCACCTCCCCCCAGCCCAGAGCGCGGACGCTCAAGACGGCCATGGTCTGACGGGTAACCGGGTCCTGTGGCGCGTAGGCCTCGCCGCGGCGTAGGATGCCGTTGTTAAGCGCGTATTCCAAGGCGGCGCGGAATTCGGGGTCCTGACCCTCCTGGCTGTCGCCGCGGGCGTACTTCGGTGTCGGGTCCGGCCGCCAGCCACTGGCCCGCACCAGCCAGACGAGGAAGTCGCGCTGGTCGAGCGGCCGGTCGGGCGCAAACGCCGGTCCGGTCGCGGTGATGATCTCGGCCGCGGCCAGCGTTTCCACCGCCTGCCGGGCGGGGTGTCCGGCCAGGTCGTTAAAAGCGGGTCGCCTCTTGGCCGCGAGCGGCCGGAGGTTGGCGTCCAGCCCCTCGCCGGTAAGGGCGTCGACGACGTAAGGGGCCTTCGCCTCGTCCAGGCGGTAGACCAGGCGTACCGGCCGGTCCTCGAAACGCTGCCCGGGCAACGGCCGCGTTACCGGCTCACGCTCGTAGGCCAGGGTCAGGCCGGCGGCCAGGAAAGCCCTTTCCGCCGCGGCCCGGTCGATGCTCGCTTTGGGCGGTGGGAAGGCGAGATCCCACCACTCACAGTTGTAGCTGGTCACCTGGGCGCGGTAGGCGTCCACCAGCACCTTGACCCCGTTGTTGGGGAAGGGAAGTCCGTTCACCAGGCGCGTGTACTCGAAGCCGTAGCCGCTCGGCTGCTCCTTACCGGGACGGTAGGGGGCGGCGTAGTCGTAGGTTGGTACCACCTTCGGCTCCCGTAGGGAAGAGCGGTACTGGCCAACCATCTTCTCCAGGAAGGCCTCGGCCATGGCACGCCCCGCCTTTTCGTCCAGACCCGGCCTTTCTTCCTTAGGCGGCTGGAAGAGGTTATACTGGTAACCGATGATCAGCCCGTTTTGTGCATCCACGTTGATATTCAGATAGCCCCTGTCTTCTTTGTGCCGCCAGGAGAAATGCCAAAACTTTTGCGCGGGGTAACGCCAATTCCGCTGGAGAGAAGCGCCGCTCGGCTCGAAGCCTTCCGGGATCTCGATTTTCTCTCGTGCCTTGGCCAGAGCCTCTTCCTTACTGAGGAGTTTCTCCATTTCCCCAACGGCCTTTTCCTCAGCCGGTGTCAGAGCGGCGGGACTCTGTAGCGCACTCCTCATGTCACCGCCGCCGGCCGCGAAGTCGAATTCCGGGAAGAAGTACCCCTCCTCCGGTTTGAGCACCTCACCGCTCAGGGCGTCCACCAGCAGTTGGCGCTGTCCGGGCGCGTAGACCAGCTTGAGGGGCGGCTGTTCCTCGGACTCGGTGAGGGGGCCAAACGTGGGGGCGCGGTAGTAGATCAGTTCCACGCCGGCGTTCGCCTGCCAGAGGGCGGCGGCCTTTTCCCGGGAGATGGCGCCGCCCGGGTTGGGGAATTGCGCCCGTTCGTCCCAATTAAAGTTAAAGTTCCTGATCTTGCCGGTATCGGCGTCCACCTCGATGTTGGCCTGGTTTTCCGGGAAGGGCAGGCCGTTGACCTGCCGAACAAAGGCATAGGAATAAGTCACCTGGCCGCGGTTCCGCAGGCTAAGATAGGGTACGGGGCGCTCCTCGGGTTGCCAGAACTTTAGTTGGCCGGCGTAGTTAGGCAGGGCCTGCTTGAGGAAAGCCTCGGCCTTGGCCTTCGCCTCCTCGTAATCGAGTTTTGGTAAACCGCGGCGCGGCGTTGCAGGCGTCTCCATCGTCCAGTGGTATAAGCCCCAAACCTCACCGCTTGTGGCATTGACGCGGGCGTGGAGGCTCCCCTGGCCGGAAGCTTCCCAATGCAGTTCCCAAAACCCGCGCCCCCGTTCGTCCTCGCTGTAGCTGGGGGTAAACTCGCTGAGCTCTGCCGGTACGTCCACCAGTTTCTTCACGGCGGCGATGGCCTGCTCCAGCTTTATCCTGGCCTGAGAGGCGGCCATCTGCCCCTCCTGGGCGAGCCGTGCCGGCGGGGGAGGACCGGCCTCGCCGGCGGCCACCGGCGCGGGATAAAAGATACAGGTAGTCCAGGCGAAAACCAGCCCTACGGCCAGCCTGACCCATCGTCCCTTGCCACGTGGGGACATCGATCTCCCTCCTTCGATCAATACCTCCGAAACTTAACTCCTGCCTCCTTTCTCCCGACCCAGGCCGGCGGCCCGGGCGGTTAGACGGGGCCGGCCTTTGCCCCGGCTTTGCCGGCCTGGATCGGATGGCTTGCCCATGTGACTGCTCTTCACGGACCTCACGTGGCCTTCTCACCAGTAGACGGGAGACGAAAAGAAAGGGTTCCTCAATAAGTTCGATTCGCCGCGATGCTCAAGTCTCTCGCTGCGAGCGAAAGACCGCCTCACGAAAGTGGGGGCCAGGAAGGCCAGAGCTGCGGCACAGAGGAGCGCCCCCAGGGAGGCCAAGCCCCGGCTACCCCGTTTATCGGAAAGGGCGCCGCTGACGGGTGCGACGACCAGCACCACCAAGGGGAAGGCGGTCATTCCCGGTACTAATCGGGCTGTTCCTCCCAAATAAGACCGCACCGGACGAATGGGCCAGACCACAAAAGCAGGAAACGGACCTCCTCCGTTAAATCTTTTATAGCCGAGGAACGTTGGTCCTCTTGCCCACGTCTTTTGAGATGGCGGCACGAGGGGGAAACGCGAACACGGAAGTAAAGAAGCGGAAGTGCAGGTACTTGGGCGAAGAGCGGGGGTTGGTCTATCGGTGTGGCCGAGCTGGTTACCGTTTCGGCGCGCGAGGTGCGCGCCATCAAGACGGCCGGTGGCCGGTGCCGCTGTGTTGTTCGGGGTCTTGTTGGTGCTGTTGTGTGTCGGCCCGGTGGGGACCGGTACAAACAGCGCCTGGGCTACCAGGGATAACGCTAGGTCCCGGGTAGAGCTGACGGCGGAGGTGGGCTGGCAGGGCAAGGGCGCGGTGGGCGGG
>JACIYD010000004.1 GCA_014360105.1 Clostridia bacterium | reverse complement strand
CGGGCCGAAGGCCACGGATGGCCGAAGCGGCCGCGGTGCCATGGAGGGCGCCTCGGCCGGGAGCCCGCCGGAGCCAGAAGCCTGAGCCTTAGTTCGGCCCGCGAGGCTCACGGAACGAGCGGGAGGCAAAGACCGCAAGAGGCAAACTGGGGATAACCCAGAGTGCGATCCTGTTGCACCGAGGGCGACGGCATGCTAGAATAGGAGGCGGCAGCCGCGAGGAACCGTGACGGTTCCTCTTGGCGCCTCTAGGGAAGGCGGTGAAGGAAAGTGCTGGGTGCCTTGCGGCATCTGCTTGACGATAACGCTCGTGAGATCAAGCGGCTGGGTCGGGTGGTGGAACAGGTTAACGCCTGCGAGCCAGCCTTACAGCGTTTGAGCGACGCGGAACTTGCCGCCAAGACAGGCGAATTCAAAGAACGGCTACAGCGGGGCGCCACCCTGGACGATCTGTTGCCGGAGGCTTTCGCCGTGGTGCGGGAGGCGGCACGGCGCGTGCTCGGCCTAAGGCCTTTTGACGTTCAGGTGATGGGGGGCATCGTCCTTCACCAGGGGCGCATTGCCGAAATGAAGACCGGTGAGGGCAAAACCCTGGTGGCGACCATGCCTGCCTACCTCAACGCGCTTGCCGGTCGCGGGGTGCATATTGTCACGGTGAACGACTACCTGGCGCGGCGGGATGCGGCCTGGATGGGCCCGGTCTACCGCGCGTTGGGCCTGAGCGTAGGCGTCATCGTCCACGGCTTGACGACGGCCGAGCGGCAGGCCGCCTATGCCGCCGACATCACGTATGGTACGAACAACGAATTCGGCTTTGACTACCTGCGGGACAACATGGCCCTGGACGCCTCGGAGTTGGTGCAGCGGGGCCTTTACTACGCCATCGTCGACGAGGTAGACAGCATTCTCATTGACGAGGCGCGCACGCCGCTCATCATCTCGGGCCAGGCGGAAAAGCCGACGGAGCTCTACTACCGGGTTGCCCGGATCATCCCCCGCCTGCGTGCCGGAGAGGACTATACGGTCGATGAGAAGGCCAAGGTGGTGACCCTTACCGAGGCCGGGGTGGCCAAGGTGGAGCGGCTGCTTGGCAGCGAGAATCTCTACGATGAGGCCAACATGGAGCTGAGCCACCAGGTCAACCAGGCGCTTAAGGCACACGTCTTGATGAAGAGGGACCGCGATTACGTGGTCAAGGACGGCCAGGTGATCATCGTCGACGAATTTACCGGCCGTCTCATGTTCGGCCGTCGTTACAGCGACGGGCTGCACCAGGCCATCGAGGCCAAGGAAGGGGTCAAGATCGAGCGGGAATCCCAGACACTGGCCACCATTACCTTCCAGAACTACTTCCGCATGTACGAGAAGCTGGCCGGGATGACCGGTACGGCGGCGACCGAGGAGGAAGAGTTCCGCAAGATCTACGGGCTGGACGTGGTGGTCATCCCCACGCACATGCCTATGATCCGGGAAGACTACCCCGACATCGTCTACCGTACGGAAGAGGGCAAATTCAAGGCGGTGGTGGAGGAAATCTGCCGGCGTCACGCGCGCGGCCAGCCCGTGCTGGTGGGGACGATTTCCATCGAGAAATCCGAGAGACTGAGTGCCATGCTGCGCAAACGCGGCATCCCCCACCAGGTGCTTAATGCCAAGTATCACGAAAAGGAAGCGGAAATCGTCGCCCAGGCGGGCCGTTTGGGAGCGGTAACCATTGCCACGAACATGGCCGGCCGGGGTACCGACATCATGCTTGGCGGCAACCCGGAGTTCCTGGCCAAAGAAGAATTACGGCGGCAGGGCTATGACCCGGAAAACGTAGAGCCGGCGCTATACCATCAGGTATTGGCCGAAATGAAAAAGCAGTGCGCCGCGGAGCACGACCAGGTGGTGGCCCTGGGAGGCCTTTTCATCATCGGTACGGAGCGGCACGAGAGCAGGCGCATCGACAACCAGTTGCGCGGCCGGGCGGGCCGTCAGGGCGACCCCGGTGCCAGCCGCTTTTACGTTTCGCTGGAAGACGACCTGATGCGGCTTTTCGGCTCCGAGGCCATTGCCGGGATCATGGACCGCCTGGGGATGGACGACAGCACACCCATCGACCATCCCCTGGTGTCGCGTTCCATTGAGGCGGCCCAGAAAAGGGTCGAGGCGCGAAACTTTGATCTGCGTAAGCACGTGCTGGAATATGACGATGTGATGAACCAGCAGCGGGAGGTCATCTATGCCCAGCGCCGCCAGGTGCTCTTCGGCGAGGACATCAAAGAACACATCCTGAAGATGCTGGATGACCTGGTCGAAGCCACCGTCCGGCGCTTTAGCGGCGAAAGTCCCTACCCGGAGGAATGGGACCTGGCGGGTTTGCTCGACTATGCCCGGCACGTCTTCCTGCCGGACCACACGCTTACCCCGGCGGACCTGGCGCGGATGGAGAAGGAAGAGGTGCGCCGCTTCCTCAAAGAGAAGGCACGCGCGCTTTATGCGCGGCGGGAGGAGGAGCTGGGCGCCGAGAACATGCGCCGGCTGGAGCGGCTGGTACTGCTGCGGGTCGTGGACCAGAAATGGACGGATCACCTGGATGCGATGGATGACCTGCGCCAGGGTATCGGGCTCAGGGCGTACGGCCAGCGCGACCCCCTGGTGGAGTATAAGTTCGAGGCCTATCAGATGTTCCAGGAGATGATTGCCGCCATCCAGGAGGACACCATCCGCTACCTTTTCCGCCTCCAACCGGTAGCCGCGCCCGCCCGGCCGCGCCTGCGCCAGGTAACGGAAGGGCGGCCGGCGGTGGAAGCGACAAACGGCGGTGACCAAGAAAGAGCGGTACGGCGACCGGTGCAGCGGGGGCAGAAGATCGGCCGCAACGAACCCTGCCCCTGTGGCAGCGGCAAGAAATATAAGAAGTGCTGCGGCAAAACCGCTTAAGGCAAAGAACGAGCTCCCATTGGGAAAGCTGATACGGTGACTATAAGCCTTACAAACTGACGCGCAGAGGGGGTTTGAGAGATGCTAAGTGACTACAAACAGAGATTTGAAAGCCTGACCAGCCGCCTGGCCGAATTGAGGGTTTCTCTTTGACCTGGAGGGTAAGGAAAGGGAAATCAGGGAACTAGAAGAAAAGCTGGCCGGTCCGGAGTTGTGGCAGGACAGTCGGGCCGCGGCGGCGTTGGGCAAGCGCCTCAGGGGGTTACAGGCGGTGAGAGAACGTTACGCGGCCCTGGCACGGGAGATTGAGGAACTGGCGGCCTTCTGGAAACTGGCGCTGGAGGAAGGCGAAGAGACACTGGAACAAGAGGTGGCCCAGGGAGTAGCGGCTCTGGAGCGCGCCCTGGCGGCCGCTGAAATGGAAGTCCTCCTCAACGGCCCTTATGACGACCACGCCGCCTACCTTACCCTGCACGCAGGCGCCGGGGGCACGGAAGCGCAGGACTGGACCGCCATGCTCCTGCGCATGTATACGCGCTGGGCGGAGGAGAAGGGGTACACGGTGGAACTCGTCGATGTTCTCGCCGGGGAGGAAGCGGGCCTCAAGAGCGCCACGCTCCGTGTTGCCGGTCCCTATGCCTACGGCTACCTCAAGGCGGAGATGGGGGTCCACCGGCTGGTAAGGATGTCCCCTTTTGACGCCGCCAGGCGGCGCCATACTTCCTTTGCCTCGGTAGAGGTCTTGCCCGAGCTGGAACAGGAAGAAGAGGTAACAATCGACCCCGAGGACTTGCGCATCGACACCTTCCGCGCCAGCGGCGCCGGTGGCCAGCACGTCAACCGGACGGACTCCGCCGTCCGCATTACCCACCTGCCGACAGGCATCGTCGTCCAATGCCAGAACGAGCGCTCACAGCACGCCAACCGGCTGACGGCGATGCGCATCCTCCAGGCCAGGCTTTTTGCCCTTAAGAGGCAGGAAGAGCAGGAACGTCTGAACATGCTCAAGGGAGAGCAAAAGGAGATTGCCTGGGGGAGCCAGATCCGCTCCTACATTTTCCAGCCCTATCAATTGGTTAAGGACCACCGCACGGGACTCGAAGTGGGCAACGTAGAGGCCGTTATGGACGGCGACCTTGATCCCTTCATCTTTGCCTACCTGCGCCGCCAAGTGCGCCAGGAGCAAACGCCCCGCTCCCGGGCGGTCAATTAGGACGGTGAAGCACTTGTCCCGTCCCCCCCGCTGGCGCCGCTGGCGGCGCTTACGCCAAATCGTAAACGTGGCCGCGGCGCACGGCTTCGGCTACGTGGTGGAGCAGCTTGGCCTCGGGGGACTCTTGTCCCGGTGGCGGCGCCCCGGCCCCGAGAACGGGGAGCGGCCGCGCCTTGCCCGGGGTGATCACCTTGTCCGTGCGCTCGAGGAACTGGGACCGACCTTCATTAAGCTGGGACAAATTTTGAGCACACGGGCAGACCTGCTGCCGGCGGACATCATCGCCGCGCTGCGCCGGCTACAGGATCAGGTGCCGCCTTTCCCCTTTGAAGCGGTGCGCGGGCAGGTGGAAAGGGAATTGGGGGCGCCGCTGGAAGAATTGTTCGCCGCCTTTTCCCCCGTCCCCCTGGCGGCGGCCTCAATTGGTCAGGTGCACGAGGCGCGCCTTGCCGGCGGCGGGGAAGTAGTAGTCAAGGTGCAGCGGCCCGAACTGGAAGAACTGGTGGAGACGGACCTGGAGATTCTTTTTGAGGTGGCACGGCTGGCCGACCGGCATACGGCCTGGGGCCGGCTTTATGATTTCAGCGGGATGGTGGAGGAGTTTGCTGCCACGCTTAGGGAGGAAATGGACTATCTTGCCGAGGCCCGGCACGCCGAGCGCTTCCGGCAGAACCTCGCGGACATGCCTGGGATTTACATTCCCGAGATCTACTGGGACTATACCACGCGCCGCGTCCTCACCATGGAAAAGGTAGCCGGGGTCAAGCTGAACGACCCAGAACGCCTGGGCACGGCACAGGTTGACCGCCCCGCCCTGGCCCGTCTCCTTACCCAGGCGGTTTTAAAACAAATGTTTCTCCACGGTTTTTTTCACGCCGACCTGCACCCCGGTAACCTCGCCGTCCTTCCCGGTTCGGTGCTGGCTTTCATGGACTTCGGCATGGTGGGCCGGCTTAGTCCGGAAAGACGCGCGCAGTGCCTCGAGCTGATTCGCGGCTTGTTGGAGCACGATTCCGGCCGGATCGTGCGGGCGATGCTGGCGATGGGCGTCGTCCCGCCGGGAGTGGACCGGCAGCAGCTGCGCCACGACGTGGACCGCCTACGTGACCGTTATTACGAAGTCCCCTTTCGGGAGCTCGCCCTAAATACCATCCTGGAGGATTTTTTGACGCTGGCCTTCCGCCACCGCCTGCGGTTGCCGGCGGAATTGACGATGCTGGCCAAGACCCTGGTTACCCTGGAGGGGGTGGCGCGTGAGCTGGATCCGGCCCTCAACATCGCCGAGGTGGCGGCCGGATTCGGCCGGGAACTGGTGCGCGAACAGTTGCAGCCAGAAGCCATCCGGCGGCGTTTGCGCCGTGCCTGGGAGGAGGCGGCTGCTCTGGCGGTGGGTCTGCCGCGGAATCTTCACCGCCTTCTCGACCGGCTGGCCAACGAGAGCCTGCATCTCGAGCTGGAACACCGCGGTCTTTCCCGGGCCTTAGGTCAGCTCGACCGGATTGCCAATCGGCTTTCCTTTGCCATCGTTCTGCTTTCGTTCAGCATCGTCATGACCGGTCTGGTCATCAGTTCGGCCCTGGTGCAGGAGGAGAGAAGCCTTTTCTTCTGGCGCCTGCCGATTCTTGAGATCGGTTTTGCCGCCGCCACGGTAATGGTCTTTTGGCTCATTGTCTCGATCTTCCGGAGCGGACGTTTCTAGAGCGTTAGGAGAGCGGTCCGTGCAAAAATACTGGCGCGAAGTAACCGACTACCTTCTTCTCGGGCTGGGCACGCTCTTAATTGCTACGGGTCTGGCCGTCTTCCAGGTGCCGCACCGCATTGCCGCCGGGGGCCTGGGGGGCCTGGCAACCGTGCTGCACTATACGCTGGGGGTGCCGGTGGGGCTGACCATCCTGGCGCTCAACGTTCCCCTCTTTGCGCTGGGGCTCCGTGCCCTCGGCTGGCGTTTTGCCTTTCGCAGTGTTTGCGGCACCGTGCTTTACGGTATTCTTACCGATACGCTACTCGCCCTCACCAGGACGCCGACGCAAGATGCATTGCTGGCGGCCATTTACGGCGGTTTGCTGGTGGGACTGGGGCTCGGCCTCGTTTTCCGGGCCGGTGGCACCACCGGTGGCACCGACATGGCGGCCCAAATCCTGCGTCTTTATCTCCCGGGAGGTACTTCCGGGCGGCTTTTGGTCCTGCTCGACGGGGTGGTCATCGGCCTTGCTGCCCTGATTTTCGGCCTGGAGTTGGCTCTCTATGCTCTACTTTCCGCTTTCCTGGCTGGGGTGGTCATCGACGCCGTGCAGGAAGGGGTGGTTTCAGCGCGGGCGGCCCTCATCATTTCCGAGCACACCGAGGAAATCGGTTCCGCCATTCTTTACAGGTTGAACCGCGGCGCCACTCTCCTGGAAGCACAGGGGCTCTATACAGGCAAGAGGCGGCCGGTTATTCTGTGCGTTGTTTCCCGCGCAGAGGTCTCGCGGCTCAAAGCGCTGGTTGCGGATCTCGACCCGCGGGCGTTTGTCATTGTTGCCGGTGTACACGAAGTACTGGGCGAGGGCTTCAAGGAAATTAGTCAAGGGGAGGACTTACGTTGGACACAGCGACGCACAAGGAATTAGAGCAAAAGGCGCAACGCCTTCGCCGGTTGGTCATCAAAATGATCGGGACGGCGGGTTCCGGCCATCCAGGCGGCTCGCTCTCCGCGGCGGAAATCATCTCGGTCCTCTATTTCCACGAATTACGTCTCGACCCGCAAAGGCCTGACTGGCCGGATCGCGACCGCTTCATCCTTTCCAAGGGGCACGCGGCACCCCTGTTGTATGCGGCTCTGGCCGAGCGAGGCTTTTTCCCGGTGGACGAGCTTTTCACCCTACGGCGTCTGGGCAGCCGGCTCCAAGGACACCCCGATTGCCGGCGACTGCCGGGAGTGGAAATGTCTACTGGTTCCCTGGGACAAGGCCTTTCCGTAGGCAACGGTCTGGCCCTGGCCGCGAGGCTCGACGGGCGGGCCTATCGGGTTTACGTCCTCCTCGGGGACGGGGAAGTGCAGGAAGGCATGGTCTGGGAGGCGGGCATGGCCGCGGCTTTCTGGCGTCTGGACAACCTCGTGGCCATTGTTGATTACAACGGCCTGCAAATCGACGGACCGGTAGCCGCCGTGATGTCGCTGGAGCCTTTGGCGGAGAAGTGGCGCGCCTTCGGCTGGGAGGTGGTGTGCATAGACGGTCATTGCGTGGCAGAAGTGTGCGGGGCACTGGCCCATGCCCGCAGCGTCAAGGGAAAACCGACGATGATCGTCGCCGCTACCGTTAAAGGTAAGGGTGTTTCCTTTATGGAGAACCGCGTCGAATGGCACGGGGTGGCGCCTCAGGGGGAGCAACTGGCGCAAGCGCTTGAAGAATTGGGTGATGAATAGCAAAAAAAGTCGCCGTTTGGAGGAAAGTGGCGCATCATGTAGAATAGGTCTTAAATGGCGATGATTCCCAGCACCGGAGGTAGAACTCAATGGAGGAACGGCCGGATTCGCCAGACGGCACCAGTGTTTTCCCGACCGAAGATTGGAACGAGAGACTAAGCGGGGCGGCCATGCGTTTGGGCGAGTTGCCCCTTGAAGGTCTGAAGGCCCGTCTCGTCCTGCTCAATCTTGCCGGGCAGGTCCTGGCATGCTGGGGCGGGGGCGGCAGCACTGTGTCGTCTGCGGCCGCGAAGGAAGTCGGTTATCTTGCCGCCTCGCTAGGCCTGCATTTCGCACATGCTGAAATAGCCTAATTGAGAATGATTCTCAAGAAGGATTTTCCAGATCAGATGTCGTATTCCTTCCCCAAACGCAAGGGGAGGGTGCGGGAGATGATCATGGCTAACCGACTGATCCGGCGAGCACTGGTAAAGAAACTGGGGTGTTTGCCCGTCATCAAAGAGTTTCAACAAAGGCTGGGGATAGAGGCCATCATTGACCGGGCCTGTCCCGTGCGGGAGGAGGTGGCGTACAAGACCCATGGTCAGATCATCAACCTTTTGGTGGCTAACCGGCTGACCTCACCCCGGCCGCTTTATGAGATTGTAAAGTGGGCCAGGGAGTGGGCGGTGGAGGAAGTATACGACTGCCGGCCGGAGTTCTTAAACGACGACCGGCTGGGCCGGGCGCTAGACGCCATTTACCCCAAGATAGAAGAACTAAAAGGGGCCGCCACCTGGTCGGCCATTCAAAACTTTGGCCTGGACGCGGCCAAATTGCACTGGGACATCACTACCCTGGCCTTTGCCGGGCGCTACGAGGAGCAGGACCAACAAGCACCAAGTATCGAGTACGGCCACGCCAAGGACCATCCTGAATTAAAGCAAGTTCAGACTGGGTTTGGAGTTACGGAGGACGGGGGCATTCCCTTGTGGTACCAAGCCATGGACGGGGCGGCGGCCGAGGTCAAGCAGGTGATTGGAGCCATGGAGGGGCTAAAGCAAGCCACCCGGCAAGATACTTTTACCCTGGTAGGGGATACCAAGCTGGTGTCCAAGGAGAACGTCACCGCGGCTCTCAAAGCGGGCCTAACGTTTTGTGCCCCGGAGCCGGCGGCTGACCAACTGCGCCAGGAGTTTTTAAGCCTAAAGCCGGAGGAGTTTAGCCGCCTCAGTTACGTCAGTGAAAGGGAGAGCCAAAAGCCGGAAGAGCAGCGCACGGTTTACCTCGGGCTTGAAAGATCGGTAACCTTTGTGGTCAAGGACAAAAAAGGCAAAGAAGAGTACCCCTTACGCCGTCTTTTTATTGTCTCCAGTGAGGAGAAGGAGGCCTGCAAAAAGCACCGGGCGCGCCAGATGGCCAGGGCGGAAGAAGAGCTGGCCAAGCTAGAGCGTCTTGCCGGAAGCAAATGGTATCCTACCGCCAAAGAGGTGGAGGCCAAGGCGGCCATGATCCTTGCCAAGCGGCGGGTGAAAAGATACTACCGCTGGCAGGTCGATACCAACAACGAGGGAATCCCCGCTTTCCACTGGCAAAGGGACGAGGCCGCCTTGGCCCGGGAGGAGAAGCTTGACGGCATGTACACCATCCTTACCAACCTCCCGCGGGAGCAGTACGACATGAGCGCTGTGCTGGCCCTTTACAAAAACCAGCATCACTCGGAGCGCCGCTTTGCCGACTTCAAGGGACCGCTGGCGGTGCGCCCCCTGTTTCTCAAAGACAACAAACGCATAGCTGCGCTGTTGTTTATCGTCTACCTGGCCCTTTTGATTTACTGCCTGATCGAGCGCCAAGTGCGCCTGGCCTTGGCCCCGGAGGGTGGCAAGATGCGGGGGCTAAACGGAAACCTTTTGGCCAGACCCACCGGCCGCAATATCTTTAAGTGCTTCGCCTCTTTTGCCTACGTGCTGGTGGAAGATAGCGAGGCTAACAAGTTTAGTGGGCCAGCCGAGCCCACGCCCGTCCAGAGCCGGTTGCTCGCCTTATTGGGGATGCCGGTTTCCGAACCATAATGTTTTGGTGATGCAGTCCCTTATGTAACAGGGCAGATTTTGGTCTCAAGGAAATTGCATTGTGATGTGCGAAATGCAGGGCTAGGCGCGCTTGCGTGCGGGGAACCGGTGGTAGCCGAGGGCGGTTGCCTTGCCTGGACCGAGCCTGTAAGGTGCGAGGGAAGAGTAATCGGGGCGCTGGGGTTGATCCGGGAGGGAGAAGAGATCCAAGGTTGGGAACAACCTTTCCTCGCCGCGGTCGAAAGAATGCTGCGGCTCGAGCTGGAAGGCCACAGTTTCTTGCCCCGGCTGGCGACCATGATCCTCAAAACCACCGCCAATGCCGTGGTCACGGTGGATCGTCGCGGTCAGATCACCTACCTCAACGAGGCCGCGGAACGGCTCTTTGCCTTAAAGCGTGAAGAGGTGGTGGGGAGAACGCACGCCGAGGTCTTTCACGGCGGCAAAGTCTTCGGGCCCGGCGGCGAGTACCTTTGCAAATTGACGGAGGTCCTGGATACGGGACGCGCCTTTACCCAGATGGAGCGCGTTTATCCCGACCTTGCCCCTAATACCTTTTTTTCCGTCGACGCCTTGCCTTTTTTCGACCATGAGGGCCGCCTTGTCGGGGCGATGGGTGTTTATCGCGACATTACCCGGCAGAAACAGGCCGAGAAAGATTTACAGGAAGCGAACCGCCGCCTCCAGGCATTCAGCACCGGCGATCTCTTGACCGGACTTTACAACCGCCAGTATTTTGAGGAGCGCCTCAGCCAGGAAATCGCCCGGGCCAAGCGTTTACATACCCCTCTTTCCTTAATCGTTTTCGACGTGGACTACTTCAGGCAGTATTGTGAGCAGTGGGGCGAGCGTCAGGGGGACCAGTTGCTGGTCGAGCTGGCCAGGGTCGTCCAGGGGGAAGCGCGCGCGGGAGATGTGGTCGGCCGGCTGCACGAGGACGAGTTTGCCCTTCTCCTCTTGGATACGCCAGGCGAGCAGGCAATCAGAAGGGCCGAGAACTTGCGGCAAACGGTGGCCGCCTATCCCTTCAGCTGCCGGGACCGCCAGCCCGGCGGCCACCTGACCATCTCCGTAGGCGTGGCCAGCTACCCTACCAATGCGGATAGTGCCGAGGAGCTCTTAAGGGTGGCGCGGGAGGCGCTTTTTCAGGCCAAAGAGACCAGTCGCAACCGGGTCGAGCTCTATTTCAGCGTCCTGGGCAGCCTGCGTAACCGTCTTGATGCTTCGCAACTTGACCTGTTACATACCGTCCGCACCCTCATTACCGTCATCAACGCCAAGGACCGCTACACTTACGGCCATACCGAACGGGTGGTGCGTTACGCCGCCAACGTGGCGCGGGCCGCCGGGTTGGGGGCGGGAGAGGTGGCTGTAGTAGAACTGGGGGGCTTTCTTCACGACATCGGCAAGATCGAAATCAGCCGTGACATCCTCAACAAGCGAGAGCCCTTGACCAGGGAAGAGTGGGAGATCTTGCGGCAACATCCCGTCTGGGGCGCAGAAATCATCAAACCGGTGGGCAGTCTGGCCGCGGTGGTACCGATCGTCCTTTACCACCACGAACGTTTCGACGGCAAGGGTTACCCTGAAGGCCTCGCCGGCGAGGAAATCCCCTTGGCCGCGCGGCTCCTGGCAATCGTGGACGCCTACGACGCGATGACCACCAATCGGCCGTACAAGCGCGCCAAAACTACGGCCGAGGCCATCGAGGAAATGGAGCGGTGGGCGGGCAAGCAGTTCGACCCGGACCTGCTGCAGGTCTTCCTCGAGGTCTTGCGGCACTCCCACGGAGCGGCGTTGGTCTCGCGTTGACGGCGGTAAACGGCTCGGCTATAATGGGTGCAAGGATATGAGGGGGGCGGCGAGCTGGTGGAGCCCCACTTCCGCGTCTGGCTGGAACAGGACGGGGAGCCGGTTTTCGGGGAAGGCGTTTATCGGCTTCTTCTCGGGGTGGACCGCCTGGGATCGATTAATCAGGCGGCCAAATCACTGGCGATGTCGTACCGCCAGGCCTGGGGCCACATTCAGAAGACCGAGCGGCGGCTGGGGGTGCGCTTGCTCGAGCGCCAGGTAGGCGGTGAGGCCGGGGGCGGAGCGAGGCTGACCGCCGCCGGCCGGGAATGGCTGGAGCATTACCGCCGCTTTCAGGCGGAGGTGGAGGAGGCAGTAGAAGCCGCCTTTCGGCGTAATTTCTCGAAGTAGCCTTGGTTATTGGTCCGCGTTATGTCTGCCTAGACATAATATCTTCCTCATCGACAGGCGGGCAAGGGGGGAAAGCATCGATGGAATTTCTCGTCCAAGGCCTGTGGCGCGGGATTTGCCTCCTCGTTACTGCCGACCCGGCAGTGATGGAAGTGGCCCTCCTTACCTTGCGCGTTACCGGCACGGCTACCCTCATTAGCGTCGTCATCGGCATCCCCTTGGGCGTTTTCCTCGCCTTGCGCCGCTTCTGGGGGCGCGGTGCTGTCCTGAGCCTGGTCTACACCGGGATGGGATTACCGCCTACGGTGGTAGGCCTTTGGGTAAGCCTTTTTCTCTGGCGCTCCGGCCCCCTGGGATGGTTGAAGCTCATTTATACGCCCACCGCCATCGTCATAGCTCAGGCGATCATCGCCACGCCTCTGGTAGCCAGTCTCACCGTGGCCGCTCTGCAGCAACTACCGCCCAAGCTCAAGCTTCAGCTTCTCGGTCTTGGTGCCTCGCGCTGGCAGTTGGTCTGGCAGTTGCTGCGGGAGGCACGGCTCGGCCTTTTTGCTGCTGTCATTGCCGGCTTTGGGGGCGTGGTCTCCGAGGTGGGAGCGGCGGCAATGGTTGGGGGCAACATCGTGGGGGAGACGCGGGTTCTTACTACGGCCATCATGCTGGAAGTAAGCAGGGGGAACTTCGACACGGCCGTGGCCTTGAGCTTCATCCTTCTCGCTCTGGCCTACACAGTAGTGGCCATTCTTACAATCACGCAGCAGGGCCGCCGTGTAGCTTAACCGCTGCCGCCTTAACAAAATCTTAACCCAGCTCTGACCGGAACTTAACCTGAGGGCGGTATAATACGGCCTGTGTAGGTCTGCCGGTGGGGGAGGTGGGGCAGGAGCACGCGTGATGCCGTCCGGTCAAATCCCACCGGCTTGCCGTCGGGCAAGCCTACCCGGGCCGAGGCTCCAGAAACCGGAATTTTGGAGGGAGGTTCCAAGGCTCATGGACAAATGGTTAAAATGCTTTATCATCCTCGCCCTGGTACTCCTTGTGTCTTTGCCCCTTGTCGGCTGTGGCAAGGAGAGGCAGGCACAACCAGGAGGTCAACCTACCCAGCCGCTTAAGCTTAGCGGTGCGGGCGCCAGTTTTCCTTACCCTCTTTACTCTAAGTGGATTGCGGAGTACCGCAAGGTCAAGCCCGAAGTAGCGGTCGACTACCAGTCTATCGGCAGCGGCGGCGGGATCAGGGGGATTACGGAGCGCACCATCGATTTCGCCGGGAGCGATGCGCCCATGAGCGACGAGGAACTGGCGCGGGTGCAAGGCGAGATCGTGCACATCCCCACCGTGGTAGGTGCGGTGGCCGTGACCTATAACCTGCCGGGCAAGCCGGTGCTTAACCTGGACGGCGAAACGATTGCCGCCATCTTCCTGGGTGAAATCAAGAAATGGAACGACACCCGCCTGAAGGAGCTTAACCCCGAGATCGCCCTTCCCGATAAGGACATCGCCGTGGTACACCGCTCCGACGGGAGCGGCACCACCTACGTTTTTACCGATTATCTCAGCGCGGTGAGCGCCGCCTGGAAGAACGGGCCCGGGAAGGGCAAATCGGTGGAATGGCCGGTAGGCATCGGCGCCAAAGGGAATGAGGGCGTGGCCGGCCAGGTCACTCAGATCGAAGGGGCGGTCGGCTACGTCGAGCTCGCCTACGCGGTGGAGAACGGCCTGCCGTGCGCCCGCGTGAAAAATAAAGAAGGCAAGTTTGTTGAGCCCAGCGTGGCCTCCGCCACGGCGGCGGCAGCCGGGGCGGCGACGAATATGCCCGCGGACATGCGGCTCTCAATTGTCGACCCGCCGGGGGCGGATGCCTATCCGCTTGCCAGTTACACCTATCTTCTCGTTTATCGGGAGCAGCAAGACCAGGAGAAGGGTAAGGCTCTGGCGGAGTTCCTCTGGTGGGCGATCCACGAGGGCCAGCAATACGCCGCGGAGCTGCTTTACGCGCCTCTACCGGCCGACGTGGTGCGGCAGTTGGAAGGAAAGATCAAAAGCCTCACCCATCAGGGAAAGCCGCTTCTAAAATAGACATAGCGAAACCCCGCTTGGGGGGAGGAGAACGGTGGAAACCGAGGTTTTCCGCTTGGAAGACATCGAAGTGGTCAAAGAAGGCCGCCCCATCCTTTACGTGAAGGAATTGGTCCTCCGGGAAGGCGAGGTGCTCGGCCTGATTGGCCCCAACGGGGCAGGCAAGAGCACCCTCTTGCTCGTGCTCGGGGCTTTGGAAAAACCGGCGCGGGGCCGGATCTGGTTCCGCGGCCGAGAGGTTACCCGGGAAGCCGAGAGGCTTGCGCTGCGGCGGCGCCTGGCGGTCGTCTTTCAGGAGCCGCTACTGCTCGATACTACGGTCTACGATAACGTGGCGGCGGGCTTGCGCTTTCGCCGCGTGCCGCAGGCCTTGGCCCGGGAGCGCGTTCACCGGTGGCTGCAACGGCTCGGCCTCGACGGCCTGGAAAGGCGGCGGGCGCGCACCCTTTCCGGCGGCGAGGCGCAGCGTGTCAGCCTGGCCCGTGCCCTGGCCCTGGAGCCGGAGGTCCTGCTGCTGGACGAACCCTTTGCCGCCCTGGACTCACCTACCAGGAGCGCCCTTTTGGAGGACCTCCAGGGAATCCTCGCCGCCACGGGGCTAACGGCCGTCTTTGTTACCCATGATTTCCGCGAATTACCCCTCCTGGCGCACCGCGTGGCGGCCATGATGCACGGCCGTGTTCTCCAGATCGGTCCGCCGGCCCAGATCCTGAACCAGCCGGCCAGTCTCGCGCTGGCGTCCTTCGTGGGAGTGGCCAATTGCCTGCCGGCCACAATCGTCGGGAAGGAAGACGGTTGCTATCGCTTGCGCGCCGCGGGCGGGTTCGAACTTTGGTGCCGCAGAGGCGACCACCCGGAAAGAAACGGCCGTGTTACGGCCTGCTGGCGACCGGAAGAGGTCCGCCTTTTGGCGGGCCCCCCGACCGTGCCGCAAAAGAACGTCTGGCCGGGCCTGGTGCGGCGGGTCATCCCCTTCGGCGCGCAGGATAAAGTGGTCCTGGCGTACGAAGAGCAGGAAATTAGCGCTCTGGTGCCGCACCAACTGTGCCGGCATCTGGGCATCGCCGGCGGCACCCACGTCTACTTCGAGGTGCCGCCGGAAACGGTGCACCTTTTGCCCGATTAGTCGTTCAGGGATTTACGCTCACCGGTGACAAGATACACAACCCGCTCGCCGATGTTGGTAGCGTGGTCCGCGATCCGTTCTAGATAACGGCTAATGAAGAGGAGATAAGTAGACTGGCGGATGGTATGCGGGTCTTCCATCATGTAGGTAAGCAATTCCCGGAAGATCTGAGAGTGCAGGTGATCGACCAGGTCGTCGTCTCTGGTCATCGCCTGGGCGAGGTCCACGTCCTCCTGCACATAGGCGTCAAGACTGTCTTTTACCATTTTCTGGGTAATTTCGGCCATGCGCGGGATATCGATGAGAGGCTTAATGAAGGGTTCGTTGCCAATGCGCATGGTGGTACGGGCGATATCACAGGCGTGGTCGGCCATCCGCTCGAGGTCCCCGATAATCTTAAAGCCCACGCCGATTTTGCGCAGGTCCTTGGCCATGGGTTGCTGAGTGGCAATAAGGCGGATACATTTCTCCTCGATCTGCATTTCCAGATCATCGATGACCGCATCGCCGTCGAGCACCTTCCGTGCCAGTTCCTCGTCCTGCCGCACCAGGGACTGAATGCTTAAGG
>JACIYD010000399.1 GCA_014360105.1 Clostridia bacterium | reverse complement strand
GTTTTTCTCATCATTACCCCCGGCAATATCCCCATGCACGCCTGGTCCTCCTTTGTCCCCTACGCCCTGGCCGCCGGCTGCACCGTGGTGGTGAGCCCCAGCCGGCAATGTCCCGTAGCCTCGGAGTATATCTGCCGGGTGGCCCAGGAGGCCGGTTTTCCCCCGGGGGTGATCAACCTCATTCACGGCGGCAGAAACATCAACAGGTTCATCCTGACGCAACCGGAAATCAAGGGCGTGGGCTTCATCGGCTCTAATCGCGCGGGCCACGAACTCTTTGCGCTCTGCGGCGAACTCGGCAAGACCTCTTCCATCAACGGCAACGGCAAAAACCACACCGTCATCATGCCCGATGCGAACATTGACGAGGGCATCCCCTGGCTGCTCCGCGCTTGCTTCGGCATGACGGGACAGCGCTGCCTGGGTGTGGACAACGTCGTCGTCGTGGGCGAGGTCTACGAAGAGGTCAAGACCAAATTCAAAGAGGCCGCGGCCAAAATGAAACTCGGCTACGGACTTGACGAGGATACGGACATGGGGCCGCTGACCACCCAGGCGGGCAAGGAGAAAGTGTTGCGCTGGATCGAGAACTCCCTGGCCGAAGGGGCAAAGATCGTCCTTGATGGCCGAAACGTCAAAGTGGAAGATTACCCCAACGGCTATTTCTTGGGTCCCACCATCTTAGAAGACGTTCACGTCGACATGGCGATGGCCAAGGAAGAGGCCTTCGGGCCGGTCGCCGCCCTCATCCGCGCCGAAAGCCTGGACCAAGCCATCGAGTGGATCAACACCAAAACCAATCTCGGGCACACGGCCAGCATCCTGACCAGCAGCGGCAAGATCGCGCGCAAATTCATCCGCGAAGTCAACGTGGGCAACGTCGGGGTGAACGTGGGTGTTCCCCAGCCCTTTGCCTTTTTCCCGCTGGGTTCCCGGCGAGAATCCTTTGTCGGCACCGCCAAATCAAGAATGGCTTCCATGCGGCTTTTCCTGGACGAGAAAACGGTCTGTGCCCGGTGGGTATAAGCCGGTACGGTACCTGAATTTCCGAGGGGAGGCGGCTTTGTGGTGCAAATCCGTAAGCTCATCACCCTGGTAGAAGAGACCTGGCAGGAAGCGGGAAAGGAGCTGGCCAAGCCCACCCGCAAGGCGGCGGCCGTGGCGGTGATCAAGAATCCCTTTGCCGGCCGCTACGTCGAAGACCTAACCGAGCTGATGGATATCGGGGAAAAACTGGGCGAACTCCTGGGCAACAAGGCCGTGGCCGCTCTGGGGGTGGATAAAGACCAGATTGAAAGCTACGGCAAGGCCGCCATTGTCGGGGAAGCGGGGGAGCTGGAGCATGCCGGCGCCATCCTTCACCCCAAGCTGGGCAAGCCCCTGCGGGAAGCGGTGGGGGGCGGCAAGGCCATCATCCCCTCGGCGAAAAAAATGGGCGGTATCGGTACCCCCATTGACGTGCCGCTGCACTACAAAGACGCGGCCTTTGTCCGCACCCACTACGACGCCCTGGAAGTGCGCGTACCCGATGCGCCGCGGGCCGACGAAATTTTGGTGGCCATTGTGGTCACGGACTCCGGGCGGCCGCTTGCCCGCATCGGCGGCCTGAAGAAAGAGGAAATCAAAGGCGAGGACGGGCTGCGCTGATCCGCCTGCCCCGGTAGGGGCCCGGCGGCGGGTGGGGGGAAACACCGGTCCCAAAGCCCGGGCCCTGCCGATCCCAAAACGAAGGGGAAGGGAGTAAGAGAAGTGACTACCATAGCGGTCAAGAACATCGGCACCCTGGTAAGCGGCGACTGGCAAAAGCCCTTGCTTCCGGCCGATACCATCGTCATCCGGGAGGGCAAAATCGCCGCCGTGGGCGGGGAAGAGCTCCTGGCGCAAGGCCATTTTGACCGGGTCATCGATGCCCAGGGCATGACTGTCATCCCGGGGCTCATCGATTCCCACGTGCATCCCGTGCTGGGCGATTTCACCCCGCGGCAGAAAACGCTGGACTTTATCGAAAGCTCATTGCACGGGGGCGTTACCAGCATGATTTCCGCCGGCGAGCCCCATACCCCCGGCCGGCCGCGTGACCCGGTAGGGGTGAAGGCCCTGGCCATTCTTGCGGCCAGGTCCTTTG
>JACIYD010000398.1 GCA_014360105.1 Clostridia bacterium | reverse complement strand
GGCGGTCTTTGGCTCGCAGCACAAGACTTCGCGCATCGCGGCGAGCGAGCTTTTCGCGAGGGCGAGGGCGCAAGTCCGGCCGAAGGCCACGGATGGCCAAGCTGGTCGCGGCGCTATGGAGGGCGCGCACGAGCCGTGGGCCCGCCTCAAGCTCGAAGCTCGAGCACCAGTGTCGCCCGCGAGGCTCACGCCAACGAGGGAGCCAAAGACCGCAAGAGGCAAAACTGGGGACAATCCAGGGACGGCTGCTGAGTGAGGCCCGCTGAGTTCGATTCCGCGTTCATCGCCCTCAAGCTGAGGGCGCTAATATCCGATGTACTCTAATACACGCTCCTTGTGTCCTGCGGCTAGTCAACCTATAATCTGAGTATGAATCTCGCAAGGCTGCGCGAGAAAGCCGACATAGATAAGGGCGACGCCCCGGCCGCCGGCATGGCGGGCAACAAGATTTAAAAAAACTGATGGGCGGCAGGTTCAAAAGTGGGGCAAGGGTTTAGATGAACGAACAAAAAAGCGGGGTACTCGTACGGCGCTGGCCGCCAGGGGGCGGCGGCTACGACGTGGTAATTGTGGATGCGGAGGCCACCGTCGCCGATTATTTGCGGGCGCTGGAGCCGCTTGCCGGGGACCAGGGGCTGCGGCGGGCGCGCAATCCCGGCGGCACTTGCTACGCGTGCCCGCGTTGCTGCGCCGAGCGCATCCCTCTAACGAGCATTGACGTGCGAGAGCTTGCAGCGGCAACGGCTGCAGGGGAGGGAAGGGGGCATGCGGGCCGGCCGGACGCATTGGCACAAGCAGGGGGCGAAGCGCGCCTGCTCCTTGAAGTGGTGCGCCGCTATGCCTGGGTAAGCGTGATGGGCCGTGCGGTTGATGTCAGCTTGCGGCGAGGGGAAGACGGGGCCTGCCTTCTCCTCGACGCCGGCAGGGGCCTCTGCCGCTATTACGCGTCGCGGCCGCTGGTTTGCCGCACTTACTTTTGCTGTCCGGCCAGCAGGCGGGCGCGTATCTTGCGCGAACGGATCGTCAACCAGGGCCAGGATGAACTGGTGCGCCTCTTGCTTGAGGAAACGGGAACGGCCATGTTTCCCTTCAATGAGGCAGACGCGCCGCGGCTATGTGCCGGTGACTGGCGGGAAAACGGCTTCTCTGGCCGACGAACATACGCCGAGGTGCGGCTCCGGGAAGTCCTGCCGCGGCGTTGGTGGCGGCAGTTTTACGGAGCGGGCCCGAGCGGGGAAGGAGCGCGGGGCGGGTGACCATTCACGTTGGTAAAAGGGTGTCGGCGGAGGGGTGGCGCGCCTTTGAGAGCGACCCTTACTTAAGCGTGACCCGGCGCCGGGTCTACGCGCGTTGCGCCCCTTGCCTGGAGTCCCTCCTCGCCCAGCTTACTGCAGGCGCAGAGACCATCGAACTGGGTCACGCCTGGGATTGCTGGAAAATAACGGTAGTGGTGCCCGGCGAGGACGACTGCTGGCGGTTCCTGGAGCTTTTCGAAGAATACTACCCGCAAGAATACGTTTACGGCAAGTTTGGCACGGGGTCCAGGGAGAGAGCGACGCGCGCAGTAGTCTTCCACGTAGACACATTGGCCCGGCGCGATGCGCTCTTGCCCAAAGTAAAGGATTGCGCGAGGCGCATAACCGATGCCGCGGTGCAAATCTCGCGCGGTTGCGCCAATCCATACGAGCGGCTTTTTGGACCGTGGCCGCAGTGGCAGGCCAAGATGCAATTGGTTTGCCGGAAGGAGGCGCCGGCAGTGGTGCGCTATCTGCGGCGCGTGCTGTACGAGCGGGGATGACCTTTCTGGCATTCATGTTTACATAAGATCTCTTATCGGAAGTTGCTCCGGGCGGTCTCTGGCTCCCAGCGAGAGGCTTAAGCAATCGCCTTCGTGGTGGGGGCCGCGCCCGGTTAGCTGCCTCCCTCTTGTGGCGGCCGTTCCCGCGGTGCGGGCGGCGCCTCCTGGTCCTCTTCTTTTTCGCGAGAGCGCAAGAGCTTAGAGACCGGCCCGGGGGCGAGACGGCGTAACGCCGGCGCCGCGAAGGCGGCGGCCTCTGGGGCCACCCCCTTTTCCTTTACATAACGCCAAAAGAGGCTCGCCAGAAGCAACAGCCCCGCGTAGCCCACC
>JACIYD010000397.1 GCA_014360105.1 Clostridia bacterium | reverse complement strand
GCCATGCTTTATCATCCCCTCTTCCCAATGGTATGGCCCATGGTGCGGTACCGTCCGCGTGCTCCTACTTACCCGTGCAACCGCTTGTGTCGCCTAACGCCTTCCGGGTTTTGGCCGGGCCTGGTCATTACGGGCTATCGCATTGCCCTTTGCGCGGGCTCGCCACTCTGACCCGTTCGTCCTTCTTGACACCGTGCGGCCTCCGCTATTCCCGGGATCAGCCTCCTTCCGGTTTTGCCACCGGCCGGTGAGCCAGCCGCGACCGGCCACGGGTTACCTCTCTTCGGCCCGGGCGTTCGTACTGCTTTTCGGCAGCAAACCACCGGGCCATCCGCCGGGGTAAACCACCGTTGTAATTCTCCCTTTAAGGACAAAAATCCTGCTTGCATTGAAATGTTATACTTTTCGTACCCCAAACAATCGTTCCCAAACAAAAAAGCGACCGTTCGGTCGCCTTTACAACTTTTAGCCCTCCAACCGTGCTCCTGCTATCTCTGCTTCTAGCGCCGTCAGGTCTGCCTGGCAGTAAGGACAGATCCAAACCCCGTCACGGCAGGCCGAATACGACTTCCTCCCACAGTACGGGCACTCTTTATAGAACACTACTCCCGGGCAACCGCCCGCCTCTCCCCCTCCTTCTGGCTTACTACTCTGCGCGCTTCGCTCCGCTTCAGGCTTTTGGGCCGGCGCCTCGAGGCCACTTGGTCACATTATACAACAGGGTTACACCGCCAGTCAAGGTTAGGGATGACTGTTAGCTGCTTTACAAGACTCCCTCTGGAGGCTAATGTAACCAGGGGTGGTCGAGCCGGTGCCGCCGAAAAAAGAACTACCACAACTAGGACAACGCCTACGCGACCTACGCTTGCGCCTCGGGTTGACCCAAGAGCAGCTTGCGGAAAGGGCCAACCTCCACTATAGCTACATCGGCCAGGTAGAGCGGGGCGAAAAAACTCCCTCATTGCGTGCTCTAAAGCGGCTGGCCAAAGCGATGCATACCAGCGTCGACTTCTTTCTCGAGGAACAGTCGCCCTACGACCCCCAAGTGGACAGCTTGCGCCGGGAACTGCTTGCACTCGTCAGTGAATGTCCCGCCCAGGATCTTGAATTGATTGTTACCTTCGTCCGGCTGCTTACCCTTCACCTGCGGCAGATTCGCAGTCCCGTGCAGGAAGTTTAAAAAGAAAAAACCATCCGGCTGCTGCTCGGCGCGGGGATGGTTCACGCAAAAACGAGCAACGGATAACGCTTAGTTCTCGTCTTCGCGGTAGGGAAAGAGCTTGACCGTCTCCGTAAGTACGTCGATGTAACTGAAAGAAATCCGGCGCGCCGCGTTACCCTTTTCGTCCAACTTAATGACGAAAATGTGCGGATAAGTTTGTTCGAGAACGCCCACCCGCTCCATCACTTTTTTGCGACCCCGGTTGGCCTGCAGCCTTACTTTTTTGCCAATGCAGGCCTCGAGGTCGTGACGGATCTCGGCGAGAACCTTCTTTGCCGCCATCTTTTGCCACCTTCCTCCCATCTTAAAGTATTATACTAAGCCTAGGGGGCTATGTCAAGGCCAACCTAGCGCCGCATTACCAGCAATCCCCTAATGATTGGAGGATTGGTGTGCGGTATAATAAGGATACCACTCCATGCCAGTTGGCGGCCTGAAAGGAGGCAAGGCAAGCAATATGGCTAAATCGCTACATAGAACCCTTTCGCTGGCTGTTGCCCTCCTGATCTTGATGTTTCCTCTCCCGGCTCTCGCCGGCACCCTCTATACCGTACGTCCGGGCGATACGCTCTACTACCTCGCCTTGCGCACGGGCACAAGCGCCACGACGATTATGAGAGATAACGGCCTCGGGACGACAACGATTTATCCGAGCCAAAAGCTTTGGCTTAGAACCATCTCCGGCTTCACCTACCATGTACGTCCGGGCGATACCCTTTATTTCCTCGCCCGGCGCTTCGGCACCTCAGTCGCCGCCTTGCGCCAGGCGAACCGCCTTTGGACCGACCGCCTCTCGGTAGGGCAAGTCCTTTGGATTCCTGGTCGTACAGCGACGAGCCGCAGCGGTAGCCCCTCGCAGACCGCCGGCGACCTTGACCTTCTTGCCCGGCTGGTTCATGCCGAAGCC
>JACIYD010000396.1 GCA_014360105.1 Clostridia bacterium | reverse complement strand
GGTGGTGGTTCCAGAACATCGCCTCTTTAACCTCATCAGCGATGTGGTAAAGCAGTCTTTGCCGGATCGCGTAGGCAGGGGCCGTACGAGCCGCTTCGGCCAGGAGCCGGATCTCCTCCAGGTCGATTTCCAGGGCACGGCGAACCATGTGTTCCGCATCCATACCACCAAGAAGCCTCCTTCCAAACCCTTCTTGCTTCCATCATATGACAATTTTTACCAAGTGTGAAACGCTCCTGTTTTAGGCGACCGGGGATAACGGTAGTTCGACCTGTAGGGCCAAGCGCAAGCGCGCCTCTGCCTCTGGCCAGTTAACCAGTTGCCACCACGCCCCAACGTATTCCCGGCGCCGATTTTGGTAGTCCAGATAGTAGGCGTGCTCCCAGACGTCCAACACCAGCAGCGGTACCACGCCCCACTGCGTCAAGTCCTGATGTTTCTCGGCGGTGAGGATCTCCAGCCGCCGGAAGGGGGGCTGCCAGACCAACAGTACCCAACCGGAGCCTTCCACCTGCTCCGCCGCCGCGCTGAATTGCTCCCGAAAGAGGTCAAAAGCGCCAAAATAGGCGACGATTTGGGCGCGAACCGCGCCGTCGGGTTCACCGCCACCCCGGGGAGACATATTTGTCCAGTACAGGCTGTGCAAAATATGGCCGGAACCGTGGAAGGCCAGTTCGCGCTCCCAGTGTTTTGCCAGCGAGAAGTCCCGCCGGCGGCGCGCTTCGGCCAGCATTATCTCGGCCCGATTTAACCCTTCCACGTAGGAGCGGTGGTGGCGGTCATGATGCAGGCGCAGGGTGGTCCTGCTGATTACCGGCTCGAGAGCGTCGTAGGGGTAAGGCAAAGGCGGAAGGCTATGTCCGCCCGGGGGCAAAATCGCAGGCACTGCTAAATCCTCATGTTGCACCATCTTGGCCTCCCTTTACAATAATTACCATCTTCTGGTAAGAGATTATGCCGCAAGCCGGATAAGCGCTACCCCACCTTCTATTCGCAGCGCATTTGGCTATTCGCATCGCACATCTGGTCAAACTTGCACAATTCGGCCGCGAGGCTCGCGTCCACGAGGGAACGCCCATAGGGCTCTGCCCCGCAACAAAGGCAGAAAACTTGGGAGGCAGGCCTGGCATTTGCTCCAGACGACGTTAGCAACGTGGCGGGTAACCGGCGTTAACGCGGCCACGGGCAACCGCAAACCTCAATTGGGCCCACGCGGCTCACGCCAACGAGGGCGCCAAAGACCGCAAGAGGGAAACCGGGGATAACCCAGTTTAGCGCGCTCTTGACGGGGACCGGCGGTTATGCTAGAATACACAACGGTTGACGGTGGCCCCATGGTCTAGTGGTAAGGACGCCGCCCTCTCACGGCGGTAGCGGGGGTTCGACTCCCCCTGGGGCTACCAGGCATTGAGAATGCTAGCTTTTCACGTCCTAACCCCCCAAAAAGGGCGGTGGCCCTGAATGGGGGGTTTTATGATGGCCAGAACAGCCAAGTTAAATCCCAAGACCGTTGACCTGCACAAGGCCCTGGAGGAGTTTTTGCTGGTCAAGGCCGGGGACGGCCTGGCGAAGAGGACGCTTGCCCACTACGCCTAGCGCGTCAACCGCTTCTTTGACGACTTGTCACACCGTCTCCGGGTCGCCGTGGTCAATGTCGAAGGCCACGAAACGGCACAGGCCGTCCGTCCCTGTTGGCGAAATTGCCAGGGTTTACCCTAACCTGCCAGTAGCGGAGCGGGAGGTAGGAACAAGTTCCCGGCAGTTTGTCGCGTCAATCCCATAGGCGCTTCCAGCAGGAAGTCCCGATTTTGCGGGTCTTCGGGTGGCTCGGCTACATGTGGCAGGAACTCAATGAAACGGTCAACGTTAAGGGGGAGCATATTCGCCTGTGCGAACGTTGTGGTTACGTCATTAAGGGTACGAAAAAGAAGCGGGTTTGCCGCCCCGACGATAACATTGTCTGCTACCGGGAGCGGCGTGCCGGGGACAGGCGGCTTAAAAACTCTCCCGCTTGAGCAGGATTTTGCCCACAGATAAGCTAAATCTCACTTCGCCAAGGCATACTATGTAATGCCCGTAATGCCGCCTGGGAGGTTCAAATAATGCTCTACCGTACAAAGTCATCCTCGAATGGGACGAAGAAGGG
>JACIYD010000395.1 GCA_014360105.1 Clostridia bacterium | reverse complement strand
GAGCGCCTCAAGCTTGCGCCGGGCACCAACCTTGACTTTGCCACCACCGTGCCCCAGGGGCAGGAAGTGCTCTTCGCCGAGTACCGCTACAAGCACAGCCTGGCGCTGGAACGGGTCAAGGCCAAGGTTGAGGCCGTTGAAGAGGAGTTCTACCGCCACTTCGGCCGCCGCTATGGTGGCCTGGTCGAAACCTACCGGGCGGAAGACGCGGAAGTGGTCCTGGTTACCGCGGGAAGCTGCGCCGGGACGGCCAAGGTGGTGGTGGACCGGGCGCGGGAGGCGGGCCAGAGAGTGGGGCTGGTGAGGATAAGGGTATTTCGGCCATTTCCGCGGGAAAGGCTGCGAGAGTTACTAAACGGGAAAAGGGGTGTCGGCGTCATCGACCGCAGCGTCTGCCTGGGGTGGCATTGCGGCCACCTCTTCATGGAGCTCAAGGCGATCTGGCATGAGATCGAAGCGCGGCCGGCAGCCCTGGTGGATTTCATTGACGGGGTGGGCAACCTCGACATCACGGTGGAGCATGTGCAACAGGCCCTCGACCTCACCCGGCAGGCAATAGAAGGAGAGAAAGTCCCCGAGGTAAACTGGCTCATGCTCGCCGACTAAGCGGCGGTTTCTGCAGAACAGAACGTTCAAGCAGTGCAGGAGGGGATTAACTGTGTTCTTTGATACGCTGGTTGTACGCGGTAAATGCCCGCCGGGGTGTAACGCTTGTGTTGAGGTCTGCCCGCAAAAGGGTAGCGATGGCCTGGCGGCGATCAGGATTGTCAATAGCACTTCAGAAGCGGGTTTTAGGACCGTCTCCGTCTGCAACCAGTGTAGCCAGCCTGAATGTGCGGCAGCCTGTCCCAACGAGGCTATCGCCCGCAATTCCCAGGGGGTGGTCGTGGTCAACCAGGACCTTTGTACCGGTTGCGGGTCGTGCGAAGAGGCCTGCCCCTACGGAGGCATCTACTGCGACGGCACCACTGGTTTGGCCTATAAGTGCGACTATTGCGGCGGGCAGCCACGGTGTGTGGAAGCTTGCCCTCATGGCGTCCTGGCATTTATGCGGAGCCGCCCGGTTGTTGGATACTTACAAGAGGACTTACTTTCTCCGGGCCTTCCCTTTTGCGCCGGCTGCCCGGCCGAGCTGGCCGTGCGCTTTACCGTCCGCGTGCTGGGCCGGAACATCATCATGTTCGGCGCCCCTTCTTGTACTTTGCTGGCCGGCCGAGCCAAACTCCCCTACTACGGCTGCCTGATGACCAATGTTCCCTCAAGCATGACGGGCGTTAGCCGCTATTTACGCCGTTGCGGTAGCGATGCCATTTGTGTCTCGTTTGTAGGCGATGGAACCACGGCCGATGTGGGGTTTCAGCCTCTTTCGGGTGCGGCGGAGAGGGGGGAAAGGATTTTACACATCTGCTACGATAACGAGGCATACATGAACACAGGGATCCAGCGGAGCAGCACTACCCCACCGGGGGCTTGGACGACCACAACGCAAGTTGGCCCCCACGACGGCGGCAAGACCGGCCCGTCGAAATACGTGCCTCTGCTCATGGCCCTTCATGGCGTGGCCTATGCGGCCACGGCGGCAGTCAGTCATCTCGAGGACTACGCCGCAAAACTCCTCAAGGCCAAGGCGGCAACGGAGAGGGGGATGGCCTACCTTCACCTCTTTACGCCCTGTCCCACGGGTTGGCGGGCCAGAATCGAAGACGGCATCGAGCTCAGCCGTCTGGCCGTGGAAACCAACTATTTTCCCCTCTGGGAGTGGGAAGATGGTTCGCTCCGTTTCTCCGCCCCAGTGGAGCGGCCGAGACCGCTTGAAGAGTTCGTCAGGCTTCAGGGCCGGTTTGCCCATTTAAGCGAAGAAGATATCGCCAGGCTCAAAGAGGTGACTGATTCAAGGATTACACTGCTAAAAAAACTGGCTTAAGATATGCTCTACTCTGCTTAGCCCGCTTGAATGATGTTGTGGTTGACTCTCGACGTGGCTTAGTATGTTCTTGTGCGATATACTCATATTCTTGTGTTACACCGATTGACGCTCAATAAGCAAGGGAGGAACAGGTTGAACGGCACCCGCCAAATCTACGACGTGGTCATCGTTGGCGCCGGCGGTGCCGGGGTTACCGCGGCGGTGGCCGCGGCGCAGGCCGGCGCTCACGT
>JACIYD010000394.1 GCA_014360105.1 Clostridia bacterium | reverse complement strand
CAGGAGACTCATCGTCCGCCCAACGGTGCCGCCCGCGTTGCTCTCTTTGATTCCCTGGGTTAAAGGGCTCTTAACTCCGATCGACAGGCGGTCTGTGCTGGAGGCACCCGTTCCCGCCAGCAGTGACGGGGCAATCACAACTTTGTTCCTCCTGCCAAGGGGGTGGCACATTGGGTCGACTTCCCTTGCGACGACAGTTGAGACGAGAGCTCTGCCTCCCATCAGGTACAAATCACGGGGGACTTCCTCGTACCTGATTTCTTTTTCGGCCATGTTGACACGGGCAATTCTCTCCACCGGCATCCCCTCCACGGCTGCAACTCGTCGACCCGGCATGTCACCACTCTTGCCTTCAGCCCAGATCCACCCAGTCAAGACCCAATTCTACCAGACGTGCTCTGGTTGGCCTCCCGTCCGCATCCCACCCGGCCATAGCATAGTAGAGTGCCTTGGCTTCCTCCAGTTCGGCGGGATCCCGCCGCTGGCCCTGGCGGGGACCTGACATGATCCCTTCAAACATCCTTCGTGGTAGACGATCATGTCGCGCACTAAAACCCTCACGCACGTTAAAACAACGAAACAGCGTAGTCTTTCTTTCGCCGACCTTCATCAGCTCCCAAAAACTCATGTCCCAACCGGTGGCAGCACGAACCACCGCAAGAACCTGGTCATAGCTCCAATAGCGCACCGGCGGGGCAGTAAAGACGCACAACCCCAGGGAGTCAAACGCACTGTAAAGGGACTGCAAATAGAAGAACATGCGTACTTTCCGCGCCGACAGTTCCTCGGCCGGCATCGGCTCCAGCCCCAAGGGGCGAAGTCGCTCCAGGAAAAGTGGTGGCGACGCCTCGGTAAAGCAACTGTCGTGCTCCGCGACTACGTGGTCGGCACCGTTGGGGGAGAGTGCATAAGCAAGTGCCAGGCCCGCCTTCGCCCGCGGGTCGTGAGCGGGCAGCTCCCTGCCCTTGCCGCAGACCATGGCAAACTCCCCGGCGCGCCAGCCCAGGCTGGCCGCGGCCCGCGCCACACCCTCCCCGAGAAGTTCACCCAGCCCCCGCCGCTCGCCTATCATTTTGATTAACTCCAAAGCCGCCTCGGCATTACCAAACCGCAGTTCGAGCCCGCCGGTTTCCCTGGTGCCCAGCAAGCCTGCCTCGTAGCACTCCATAGCGAAGGCGACCGCCGCTCCCGTAGAAATCGTGTCCAGCCCGTACCGATTGCAAAGTTCGTTCGCCTCAACCACGGCAGCTACTTCCCCCAGGCAACAGTAGGAGCCAAGTGCCGCGAGCGATTCGTACTCCGGGAGACCATACGCTGCGTCTCTCTGCCCTGTAGTACGGATACTCTTTTTGCACCTTACGGGGCAGGCCCAGCAGCCATCCTTCACGACCTCATACTTCTGCTGGATCGCCGCGGCGCCAATCTGCTCCGCCAGATTGAAGAGGCTGCTTTTGAAGTTACGGGTCGGAAGTTGGCCGTCTGCGTTCTGAAGCGAGAGGTAGTAGGCAGTACCCAGGTGGTGCAGACCGTGATTGTCCGGATTAGACGCGAAATTGCTGCGGAAATCACGTGCTAACTCCCTGATTGCCCCGGGGTCATAGACCGGAAGTTCGCCTCTGCCCTTGACCGCAATAGCCTTTAGATTCTTTGCACCCATGACCGCGCCCAGCCCACCGCGGCCGTTGTAGTTCTTGAGGCCGTTGGTAATACAGGCAAAGCGCACGAGTTTCTCGCCAGCCGGGCCGATAAGGGCCACCCGCGCCCTCTGCTCTCCCACCTCCTCTCGAATTGCCTTCTGTGCCTCCTTTGGTTCCAGCCCCCAGAGGTGGCCCGCCGGCTTGAACTCAATCCCGTCACTGGTTATCCACAGGTAAACCGGCCCATCTGCTTTTCCCCGTATAACAACCGCATCATAGCCGGCGGCTTTAAGCTCCGGGCCCCAGAAGCCCCCGGCTTCGCTACTCACAATGGCCCCGGTAAGCGGCGATTTACCTACCGCCGCATACCGCACGAACCCCGGAGCCCGGATACCAGTGGTCACCCCGGTCGCCAGGACCAACATACTGTTTGGATGATAGGGGTCTACATTCGCCTTCACTTCCTTCAAAAGGTAGACCCCGCCCAGACAAGCGCCGCCGAGATACGTCCTGTAGAATGCCTCTC
>JACIYD010000393.1 GCA_014360105.1 Clostridia bacterium | reverse complement strand
TCCGGCGGTAAGTATAACACAAATTACCAGGGGAGAAAAGCGACGGGGCCCGTGCGGATTGATTCCCACGGGCTTAGCCCAGGCTCAGGCTCTCCCCCCTTGCCGGAAATACCACCCGGCAGGTACCGGCGAAACGCCGAAAGAAATCCCGGTCCTCCGTATGCACCGGAACCAAAATGCGCGGCCGCAAGGTCTCCACCAATTCCTCCAGCCCGGGACCGTGGATGTGGCCGCTGGCGTGAAGGCGCGAATCCTCGCCTCCCAGGAAAGTGAGGCCGAAGTGCCGCACCCAGGCCAGCATTTTCGCGAAATCGATGCGCATTTCCTCGTTGAAGGGCTCGCAGGAGGAATAAAAATAGGTGCCGCCGTGCACGCCGATATCGATCAACTCATGCAGTTCGTAGTAGGAAAAGCACAGCACGTACCCGTCCGGGTCACGGGCCACGGTGCCGGCGTTAATCAGCTTGTCCGGCCGCTTTTCCCGGTACCGCCGCAGCAACTCGCGTTCCCAGCGGTCGCGCTGGACCTTGGCCTCCACGTAAAGCACTATCGCCTCTTCCTCGAAGGGATGTGGCACGCCGGGCTCGCCCGCGTTATGCAATGCCTCAAGGAGGTAAGCGTCTTTGGGGAGAACGGCCAGGCGGCGCCCGGCCTCCCTGGCGGCGCAAAGGAAAGACAGCAGGCGCTCCACGTTGCGCGGCCCGAAGTCCGCCACCACCAGGCCCCTGACTTCCCGCAAGGCTTCACAAGCCCGCTGCAGTACCTCTTCTTCCTTCACCGGTTTCTCCACCCGCGGCCGGGTCCCCTCACAGATGAGCACCGCCGGGGCCAGCCTCGCCGCCTCCTGCATAAAAGCCCGCGTGGCCGCCGCCCGCGCACCGTGCAGGCGGAGATCGCCGGTGTAGACGACCCAGCCACCTGCAGTGCGCACGCCGACGGCCGCCGCGCCGGGCACCGAATGATCCACCGGCCAGAAGCGAAGCTCGAGATCGCCCACCCTTTCCCCGCCTACCTTCGGAGGAGTGGGCGCAAGGGAGCGCGCCGCCGGCGCCCGCTGCCAGAAGTCAAGCGCCGCCGGTGCAAGGGTGGAGGTGCCCATGATGAAATACTGTCGCTGGGTCGCCGCCACCCTTCGCCAGTCGGAGGAGCGGAGGAGGTGCTCTTCGTCCACCTCCCGCGGCACCAGGTAACAGCTTTCCCGGGACAGTTCCGGCCGGCCCGTATCCTGCATTGCCTTCATGATCAAAGCCGTAGTAAGAGTGGTGTAGACCGGGATGGCGGCGTGGAGATAGCCGAGATAGCCGCAATGGTCGACGTGCGCGTGAGAGAAAAGGACCCCCCGGCACTCCACCTCGCGGTACAGCGGGTGCGTGCCCAGTTTATCCCACCACCGCCTTTCGGCGATTTCCAGGTCTTCCCGGTAGGCGCCCTTTAGCGGCGGCAGGAGGCCGAGCTCTAGCAGGTCGGCGAGGCCGCAGATGGCTCTCGGCCGCAGGAATTCGTCGAAGAAGGCGCCCTCGGCGCGGAAATTGGTGCCGAAGTCGAGGAAAACTGCCGTGTCGCCGTCCTCCAGAAGAATCTTATTCCCGCCGATGCAGTCCAATCCATCGTAAAAGACGAGACGGACGGCCATTCTTCCCTTCCTGCCCTTTTTTGGCCTTGGTCCGAGAATACCCTCTTTCGCCTTTTTCGACGATTGCCGCCCGAATCCTCTTCAAGAAGACATGCGGTCGGCCTGCCCACTTTCCCGGCACTCTCAATCCCTCGCAGGTAGGCTGCAACCAGCCCTCAATCTGGAGGTGATGCGCCGGCCGGCCGCTTAGTAACAGGAGCATAAGTCCAGGCCCTTGTGCCGCCTACCTTTCCGTCTTCGCCTGCTGTATAAGTAGGAAAATCGTACTAACAGGGGTCCCTGGGGGTGGAGGGAGGTAAGTGCCGAGATATCTTGAGCATGCTTTCTCGTGGGCTTGTGAATTTCGGCACAAAAGCGGAGCAGAAGCGGAGGAGAAGCGACGCACCCGCTCCACGTCCGGCTCGGGGCGGGAGGGAGCTACCTGCCGGTTCCCGGGACAGAGCAAGGGCCCAGCAGGGAAAGCATTTCAGACAGCGAAACCGACCTTTTGCGCGCCCAAACCAGCATTAGACGCGCTTTTTGTCCAGTTATTT
>JACIYD010000392.1 GCA_014360105.1 Clostridia bacterium | reverse complement strand
TACGGCCGTTGGTACCGAGGGATGGTGAAAACGTACTGGCTACTGAAAATCTCGCTAATAGGCCGCTCCTTGCCTTCAATCCGTATTGGGGTTGTGCCGAAGTTGTGCCCGACGAGGCATCCTAACCCGTCATCTTCTGTCCTTTTCTGACCAATTGCGTCCCAAGAAACTTAGACGCCGCAAGGACTCTGCGTCTTAAGCCTTGCGGCGGAAAGGCTCAAAATGAGCGGACACCTAACCGGTGGTATAACAGGTGGCTCCATTTATTGCTGGGCCGGTTTCGTTCTGAACAGCTTATATAGGCGGGATTTCCGGCGCGCGGCCGCGTTCCGGTGCAGCACACCCTTGGTCACGGCCTTGTCGATCACCCGGATTGCTTGCCGCAATTTTTCTTTGATGGTTTCTTCCTCACCCTGTTCCAGGGCCTCGCGGAAGCGGCGTATGGCCGTTTTGGTACGCGACTTAACGGCGGCGTTGCGCAAGGCCCGGCGCCGCGCCTGGGCCGCTCTTTTGGCCGCCGACCGGTTGGGGGGCAAAGCCTATCTCACCTCCTGTCCGTAGCCCCTTCATTTTAGCATTGCCCCGGCGGGAAGACAAGATCCCAGGAGACTGACGTATCCCCGTTTTTGCCAGGCGGTCTTTGGGTTCTAGCGCAAGACTTTTAGCACCGCGGCGAGCCGCGCTTTTCGCGAGAATGCCAGCCCAGAAGATGGTATACTCGCCGTCTTTCCTGGGTAATCCTAATAACGGAGAAAGGAGGTGGATATGGTGAATAAATGGCTCGCGATAATCATCCGCTTTCTCGTTTCGGCTTTGGTTTTGCTTCTCATCGGCTGGTTCCTGCCGGGGATTCGCGTGGCCGGCTTCACCGGAGCGCTCATTGCGGCGATAGTCATTGCCGCCTTGGGTTATCTGGTGGAAACCGTCCTGGGGACCAAGATTTCGCCCCGTAGCCGCGGCTTGGTAGGTTTTATTACCGCCGCCGTGGTCATCTACGTTGCCCAGTTCATTATCCCGGCCTTCTTGTCGGTGAACATTCTCGGGGCCCTGCTGGCCGCCCTGGTCATCGGCGTGGTCGACACTTTCGTCCCGACCGCTCTGCGTTAGGGCTTATAAGCCCGGCGCAGCGCGAGTGCACCGCCGACAGGGTAACCCCGGAAAGGGGGTAGAACGCGGCTTCATGCGAAGCCGCGTTTTCTTTCCGGCTAGGCGAAGGTCATAGGGGCGGGCCGGACGGCATAAATTGGGGAGAGGAGAAACGGAGGGACAAGGGTGCGCATCTACTTTCTCGGGGGGTTCCCACCACGGTGGCGCCCGTCGGCGGGCCTTATCTTTTCTCTCTTGCTCTTCTTTGCCGTCTTGGCCGGTCTGATGGCGGTGGGTGACGTGCTCTCTCTGCGGCCTACGTGGCGCGCGGACTGGCCCAAGTGGGTGCTGGCCACGGTGCTGCCTGGCCCGGCGGCGGCGCCGGCCGTGGCCTGGTCGGCCGACTGGAATCCCAAAGAGCTACAGGACCCCCGTGGCTGGCTGGAAACGCAGATGCCTGTCCTCCCCGCGAGCCGCGGCGGGGGAAGGGCATTGCCCGTGCTCGCCCCCGCGGAGGAAGAAGAGGAGGAAGTTGAACCCCTTCCGCCACCGCAGGAGGAGAGCGCCCCGCCGCCGGCGCCGCCGCCTGCCGCGAGAGAGGCGCAGGTCTTCGTTTACACCACGCACAACGCGGAAAGTTATGTACCCGACTACGGTGCCGCAAAGGTTCCCGGGCAGCAGGGCGGGGTAACGCGGGTAGCCGCCGCGCTGGTGGCCGCCCTAGAGGAGGAAGGCGTACCGGCGGTCCTATCCCCCAGCTTGCACGATTTTCCCGACTTCGCCCGCTCCTATTACCGTTCGGAGACGACCGTGAAGCGGGCCCTGGCCCAGTACCCCGAACTGCGCCTGGTCGTCGACGTGCACCGCGACGCGGGCCGCCGCCAGCCGGACACGACGCTCATCGCCGGGCAAAAGGTCGCGCAGATTCTCCTTGTGGTCGGTACCGACCGGCGCCTCCCCCACCCGCGCTGGCAGGAAAACCTGGCCTTTGCCCAAAAGCTGGCGGCAAAAATGGAGGAGCTTTACCCGGGTCTTTGCCGCGGTGTGCGCCCCCAGGAGGGACGCTATAACCAGCACCTCCACCCG
>JACIYD010000391.1 GCA_014360105.1 Clostridia bacterium | reverse complement strand
AGGGGTCCGCATCCCGGCTCCAGGCCCGCCTGCCGTAAAACGGAGTGGGCGGCCTCGCGGTCGGCCAGGGCGGCCACGTCAAGGGCAAACACCGGGTCTGCGGTGACCGCGGCGGGCCGGGCTACACCGAGGGAGGCGAGGAACTGCGCGGAAGCGGCGTCGCGCAACACGATCCGGTCCACCCGGTTCAGGGTATGGCGCACCAGAAGGCGCGAGCCAGTACCGATCAGGGGGCCCAGACCCTGCGCATAAATAAAGACCGGTTTCCCGCAGAGCTTGGCCAGCCAGATCAGGCCGAGGTAATAAAGAAGGCTTGCCCTGCCGGTCACGTCCTGCAAGAGGCTGCCGCCGCCGCTGATCAGTGCGTCGCAGCGCCGCACCTCGCGCCAGACCTCATAGCGGTTCCAGCGCTGGTGCGCTTCCACCCCGTAGAGGCGAGTCGTACTTGCCGGGTCGGCGGAGAGCACCACCGGCTGCCAGGAGGCACAGCGCGTGCGTAGGGCCTGCAAGATGGCCAGGAGCACGGCCTCGTCGCCTGCGTTGTTGAAGCCGTAATAGCCGGAAATGAGGAGCCGCTTCACGCTCCTATTTTATCCTGCTTGCCTCCGGCGGCGCAACCGGCAGGCGCTCTCACGTTCCCCACTTTTGTCGGACGCTCTCGGCTCCCGCGAAATGCCGGTTTTCCCGCATTAACGCCGCCTACCCACCCTTGCCGGCTTTGAACGGCGCCGGCCGGAAAAACTAAAGAGGGCAGTACGCCATCTTCTAGCAGGAGTTTCCTAGGAAAAACGAGAAACCGTTAGGCTGTGCGAACCTGATAAGGACAGAAGACCAAACCTGGAGCGAAAGGGTGGAAGACGGGAGGATGACTCTGGAAGCGGTTCTGGGCAAGGCGCGGGGCCTGGTGCCCAGGGAAGGTTGGCTGACCTTGCGCCGCTACCTGCGGGAAAAGGCGATGGGGGTGGATTTTGACGGGATCGTTCCTTTCTTCCCGGGAAAGAGCTGCATTGAGCGGCAGCACATCATGCGCTACCGCTTTGCCGCCCGCTACATACAGGCGACGAGCCGCCTGCTCGACGTGGCCTGCGGGGGTGGTTATGGCTCGCATTTTCTGGCGGGCATGGCGCAGGCCGGGACGGTTTTCGCCCTCGACCATTGCCCGCGCGCCCTCGCCTACGCCCAGGCGCACTATTACCGCCCCAACATCAAATTTTGCCTGGGCAATGCCCTGGCCCTGCCGTTCCCTACCGGTTTCTTCGACATGGTCGTCTCTTTCGAGACCATCGAGCACTTGCCCGACGGCCGGCGTTTTCTCGGGGAGGTACGCCGAGTGCTTAAGCCGGGAGGCTTCTTCGTCTGTTCCACGCCGAACGCCGCCCACTCCTTCCACCAGGACTATCATTTGAAGGAATATTACCCGGAGGAGTTCTTCGCGCTGGTGGAGGAGGCCTTTCCCTGGGTCGAGCGCTACTGCCAGACACAGGACGGATTCTCGCGCTACCGGGAGTTTCTCTGGCGCGGCTATTGCCTGGCCCGTAACGTGGCCGGCCAGACCGTCCTGGGCAAGGGTGAGCCGACCCCTTATTACATCCGCGGCACCGAACATTACCCTGAGGAGGAAGTGCGTCCCGCCGCGGCGGTGACACCCCAGGAGACGAGCATCATGATTGCCGTAGCCTCCACTTTGCCGTTCTAGCGGCCGGTACGGGCGGTATCAGGGGACGTGCCTTCCGACTCTTCATCGTCGGTACGGGGCGCCCGGCGCGCTCCCCCGGGGCGTGCACCTTGCCGGCCGCAGCGAGGCCTAGCTAGGTTCGGGCCGCCGCCACGGGCGCCGGCAAGTGCCGTGGGCCGCGGACCGGCTCGGGCTTCTCATCGAGGGCGAGGGCGCAAGGCCGGCCGGAGGCTCAGGCCCGCCACCGGCACCCGCGGCGATGGGGCGCGCGCACGGGCCGCGGGCCCGCCGAAAGCCCCGAGCTGAGCACCGGGATCGCCCGCGGGGCTCACCCCAACGAGGGAGCCAAAGACCGGAAGGAGCAAACTGGGGACTCGCCGGTCGGCGGTAACACCCGGCGGTAGCTGGCGTATCCCCACTTTTGTCGGGCGGTCTTTGGCTCACAGCGCAAGACTTTCCGCGTCGCGGTGAGCCGAACTTGCGCGAGGGCGAGGGCGCAAGTCCGGCC
>JACIYD010000390.1 GCA_014360105.1 Clostridia bacterium | reverse complement strand
CGAGCCGTGCGACGGCGCGCGGGCCGCCCATACCCTGGAGAGCAGCGTGCCCGCAGGAGAGGGGGAAGGCCTGGTCGGGAATCATGCCCGCTACCTGCGGCGGTTAGGCCTGGAGGATGACGTCACTTTTTGCACCCGGCGCGACGTCTACAACGTGGTACCGCTGTACGCTGACGGCTGGCTGCGCGCCGCTCCCTGAGGCGCGGCCCCATGGCCTACCGCCGTGTCCGAACTTTTGTATTTTAGCAGCGCGGCGAGCGAGCTTTTCGCGAGGGCGAGGGCGCAAGCCGACCGGAGGCCATGGATGGCCACTAAGCGCCAAAAACTGGCATTTTTCTAGGAGTATTGGACCGATGAACCGCGAGGAGTGGCACCGCCGTTTCTGGGACCGGTGGCCGCGCCGCGAGGAGCTCAGGGAGCGGAACCTGGAAAAAAGAGTGCATACCGCCCTTGTGTGGCGCACCATCGAGCGCTACCTGACAGACGTTAAAACTGTGCTGGACGCCGGCGCCGGACCGGGACGCTTTTCCTTGCCCCTCGCGCGGCGCGGCTTCAAGGTTACCCACCTCGACCTCGCCCCGGCCATGCTTGCCCGCGCCCGGAAGCAGGCGGCACAAGCGGGGATCGAGCTCGAGTTCGTGCTGGGAAAGGTCGAAGCCCTTCCCTGGCGGGATAGGCGGTTCGACCTGGTTCTCTGCCTGGATGCCCCCGTTTCCTATGCTTCCTCCGCCGGCCAAGCCTTGCAGGAGCTGGCGCGGGTTACCGGGCGCTGGCTCATTCTTTCGGTAGTGAACCGCCTCGGCCAACTGCCGGTGGGGATTAAGGCGGAAAGTACCTGGCGCGCCGACCTTGCCTTTAGCCGTGCCTTTTGGACCGGCGGGGACTGGGAGCCACCGCCGGCGCTCGCCCGCCTCCCTTTCCTCGGCGCGTACCTTTTCCCGCCGCTGCACGCCTTCACCCCTGCGGAGCTCGAGCAGGCGCTGAGCGCCGCCGGCCTGGAGCCGGTGGAAATTGCCGCCACGGGCACGCTGGCGCGGCTGGTAGGCAGGCGCGCCTTGCGCCGCATTTGGCGCAAGTCCCGGCTGCGCGCGGAATTCCTGGCGATGTGCGAGGAGGTGGAAAGGCTGCCGGAAATCCGGGGCGTGGGGGCCGAGGGGGCGGCCGGCCTGCTTGCCGTCTGCCGCCGGCGGCCCGCGGAGCCTTCTTAGACGGCAGCGATGCGGGCACGGTGGCGTGCGAGGCGCTCGGTCTGCGCGCGTCCTAGACGGCAGGTAGACCGCACCCTTCTGAGAGACCGCCTTGGGGCATATACATGCCAGGAGAAGTCCGCCGGATCCCTGTTGGTAGCGGCTGGTCAAACAAGTGCGTCCGGCGGTCTGCCGAGAGGCGGGCAGCGGGGGGCGTGTTTCCCGTGAGCGGTCCGGAACTGGTACTGCTGGTCATCCTGGTGCTGGGGCTGGCGGGTAGGTCCGGGGTATTGGTAGGGGCGGCGGCGCTGCTGCTCCTGCTGCACGCTTTGCGCCTGACGCGCCTGGTAGGCGTCATTGAAGGCCGGGCGCTGGAGCTAGGCCTCGTTTTCCTGATGGTTTCCGTCCTTTCGCCTTTTGCCCGCGGCGAGGTCGGCGCCCGCCAACTGGTTCAGACCATCGTGAGCGTTCCCGGTGCCCTCGCCGTATTGGCGGCGGTCCTTGCTACGCGTCTCAACCTGGGTGGCCTGGAACTGCTTGAGCGCGAGCCGTCACTGATGGTAGGCATCGTCGTTGGTTCCATCCTCGGTGTCGTCTTTGCCAAGGGCATTCCCGTCGGCCCGTTGATGGCGGCCGGCCTCGCCTGGGTCTTTATTTGTCTGTGGCAAAGGCTTTTCGGTTAGGCTAAAAAGAGCGGCCGCGCCTGGCCTTCACGAGGGCGAAGGATCTGTGGACCGCAGGGCGAAATGAAGGATAAGGTTTGGTTTGCCTGGCTAAACTAGTTTAAAAGTGTGAGGTTATGCCGATGAAGCTTTATCTCAAAGTGCGGCCTGACACCGCGCCGCCGGAAAATCCGGAACCTAACGAGACACCCCACCCAGAAATAACCCCACCGGAAATCCCCGCTCGGCGCGAGACGGTCGAGTTCCCCCCAGAGGTGGGGGCTTTTTTGTCATTGATTAAGCCGTTAAGCGCTTAAAGTTCGAACTTATACCCCAC
>JACIYD010000039.1 GCA_014360105.1 Clostridia bacterium | reverse complement strand
GCGTAGCCCACCGCCGGGAATACGGTGGCCACCAGCCTTGAAAAGCCAAGCTGCGCCAATGCCAGCGCCGCCCCCGTGGCGGCGGTGACCACCAGCCAGAAAGGCCGGCCCGGACCGCCAAGGCGCGAACCGAAGCCGTAAAGGCTGCTCACCGCCGTCGTATAGATCTCCGCGAGCAGAATGGCGCCGTAACCCAGGGATACCACCGGCCCCGCCTGGGCGGCCACGGCAAGCATGGGAATCTCGACGGCGGCCGCGCGCGTCCCGCGGGCAAAAATGGCCAGGGAGATCGCCGCCGCCGCCAGACCCAGGATTGCCCCGCCCCATACCGCCCCCCGGAGCAGTTCGCGGGAATCCGCCCTGGCTCCTAAGGGCGCAAGCACGGCCACGGCAAGGATAAGGTTATAAGAGGCGTAGATCACCGCAGCCAGGGGCCAGAAAGGAACGGCAGCTCGCGCGGGCAGCTCCCAAAAAAGAGCGGCCGGCAGCCGGCCCCAGTTGGCAAGCAGGGCAAACAGACTGAGACCGAAAACGCTGATTACCAGCAGGGGCGCGATGGCGCTAATGGCCGCAATCACCCCGCCCAACCCGGCAAGGACTGTACCCCAGGTGGCGCCGAGCAGGAGCGCACTGCCCAGAACGAAAGGGAGGCCGAAATGCTGCCGGAAAAGCGCCCCGGCGCCGGCCGCCATGATCAGGAGAGCACCGAAAAGGAAAAAGGTGATTACGCCATCGAGCAGCTTGCCCAACCACGGCCCCGCGTTTTCCAGGATGACGGCCAGGTAGGAAGAAGCCCCGAGTCGCCGCCCTGTTTCCATGAGGCGGTACCCGAAGAAGATGAGGAGGACGGTGGTCAACCCCAGGCCGGCCAGACCGCGAAGGCCAAAAGAAACAAAGAACTGTAATACTTCCTGGCCCGAAGCAAAGCCGGCGCCGACCACCGTACCCACATAAGTACTGGCAATGACCCAGAAGGAGAGCCGGCGTTCCATGCTCTTAATATGGCAGGAGTCGCTCTCCTTCTAAGCAGGCAATTTCTGATAAATAACGCCTCGAGACGATGAGACATCGTCTCCCTTGACCCATGACGTATTTCCTTCATCTTACGCCACCTGTTTCCGCGTATTTCTTAAATAAGGTATTTGACCGACAAGAGGCTATTTGATAGCATTTAGACGCTAATGTGAATGTGCTCACAAGACTAGCGTTTTTTGACTTGGGAGGTGACTTTAGAAGCTTCGCTCTTAACTTCAAAGGGTTCGCCGGCATAGTCTTTCTGCAAAGTGGCAGCAAATCACCGAATCAGGAGGCGTGATGCTTCATGGCTGCTTCGTCAAACAATGGATCGATCGCTGACCCCGGTCCCCTGGGATTGGGAGCCTTTGCCCTTACCACCTTCGTTCTGAGCGCCAGCAATGCTCAGTTACTCCCGCCAAGCGCCGCCCCGGCATTTCTCGGTGCCGCCCTCTTCTACGGCGGTCTAGCCCAGCTCCTCGCCGGAATGTGGGAATTCAGGAAGAATAACACCTTCGGCGCCACCGCTTTTTCCTCGTACGGCGCCTTCTGGCTTTCCCTGGCCAGCATGGTCATTATGGAATCCCTCGGCATCATTGATTTCGGCGATGCCCGGCCCGCGGCGGTGGGCACTTTCCTCGTTGCCTGGACCATCTTTACTTTCTATATGTTCCTTGGCTCCTTGCGCGTTAATACGGCGGTAATGGCAGTTTTCATCACCCTGCTGGTTACCTACATTTTGCTCGATCTGGCGGAATTCGGCCTGCTCACCAGCGTGCCCGGCGGCTATATGGGCCTTGTTTGTGCCTTTTGTGCTTGGTATGCTTCGGCTGCCGGTGTCATCAATTCCGTGGCGGGCCGTGAGGTACTTCCCGTAGGTAGTCGGGCGGAAGCAGCATAGCCATCTCGCAAGCCAATAAATAAGGAGGTTCCTGTTAATGGAAGCCAAGGCAATTGCGTTCGAAAGCCTGCGCGAGGAACGCCTCTTCCCTCCCCCACCGGCCTTTGCCGAGCAGGCCAACCTGCGTGACCCTGAGATTTACAAGAAAGCCGCCCAGGATCCGGCCGCTTTTTGGGCAAAGCTGGCAGAAGAGGAACTGGTCTGGTACCGCAAGTGGGACAAGGTGCTAGAATGGGAACCGCCCTTTGCCAAATGGTTCATCGGCGGCAAACTTAACGCCTGTTACAACTGCCTGGACCGGCACGTGCAAACCTGGCGGCGCAATAAGGCTGCGATAATCTGGGAGGGTGAACCGGGCGATACGCGCGTCCTCACCTACCAGGATCTCTTTCGCGAAGTGAATAAGCTCGCTTCGGCGCTCAAAAAGCTCGGCGTAGTCAAAGGCGACCGGGTTGCCATTTACCTGCCGATGATTCCCGAAGCGGTCATCGCCATGCTGGCGTGTGCCAGGATCGGCGCCGTGCACAGCATTGTCTTCGGCGGCTTTAGTGCCGAGGCTTTAAGGGATCGGATTAACGATGCTCAGGCCAAGATCCTGATTACGGCCGACGGCTATTACCGGCGCGGCGCGGTGGTCGAAGCGAAGAAGAACGCCGACCAGGCGCTTAAGGAATGCCCGGGCGTGGAAAAGGTGATTGTGGTCAACCGCATCCTGAAAACCCAGATTTCCATGGAGCCAGGCCGGGACCTCTGGTGGCAGGAAGTGATGGAGGGTGCCAGCGCAGACTGCCCGGCCGAAGAAATGGATGCGGAAGATATGCTCTTCATTCTTTATACCAGTGGTACCACGGGCAAACCCAAAGGCGTGGTGCATACCACCGGGGGCTACCTCCTTGGCACCCACGTGACCACCAAGTGGGTTTTTGACTTGAAAGAAGAGGACCTCTACTGGTGTACGGCCGATATCGGCTGGATCACCGGCCACAGCTACGTCGTTTACGGGCCGCTTTCACTAGGCGCTTCCGTCTTGATGTACGAAGGTACGCCCGATTACCCCGACCGTGACCGCTGGTGGGACTTGGTGGAAAAATACCGGGTAACGGTCCTCTATACGGCACCGACCGCCATTCGTACCTGCATGCGCTGGGGTACGGATTATCCGGCGCGCCATGACCTGAGTTCACTGCGCCTTCTGGGCTCGGTCGGGGAACCTATTAACCCCGAGGCCTGGATGTGGTATTATAAGTACATCGGGGGCGAGCGCTGCCCCATCGCCGACACCTGGTGGCAAACGGAAACGGGGATGCATATCGTTACCCCGCTGCCCGGGATTACCGCGCTCAAGCCCGGCTCTGCTACCTTTGGCTTCCCGGGCGTAGAGGTCGACGTAGTCGACGACGTAGGCAACAGCATTAAGGAAGGCGGGGGCTACCTGGTCATCCGCGGGCCGTGGCCTTCCATGCTGCGGACCATTTACGGCGACCCGCAGCGCTACGTGGACCAGTACTGGAGCCGCTTCCCCGGGATGTACTTCACGGGTGACGGCGCCGCGCGGGACAAAGACGGTTACCTCTGGCTTTTGGGCCGGGTCGACGACGTGATCAACGTCTCCGGCCACCGCATCAGCACCATGGAAGTGGAAAGCGCTCTGGTAGAACACCCGGCGGTGGCCGAGGCGGCAGCCATCGGCAAAGCCCACGAGGTCAAGGGGCAGGCCCTGGCGGTTTTTGTCACGCTGAAAGAAGGGATTAAGGGCACTCCTGAGCTCGTACAGGAGCTCAAGGCGCATGTGGCGGCCAAGATCGGCGCCCTGGCGCGGCCCGATGACATCTTCTTTACCGCCGAACTGCCCAAGACGCGGAGCGGGAAAATCATGCGGCGCCTGCTGCGGGATATTGCCGAAGGCCGGGCGCTGGGCGATACCACCACCCTGGCTGACCCGGGCGTCATTGCCGAGCTAAAAGAGCGCTACGCAGAAGAAGAGCGAGGCTAAACTTGATCCAGGGGGCGGGAATGTGGCTTCGGGTTGGCAGGCCCTCTACAGGAAGCGCCTGGTAAAGGCGCAAGAAGCTTTACGTTGCGTTCGTAAGGGAAGTCGCGTTTTTATAGGCTCGGCCTGTGCCGAGCCTCAACATCTGGTGAGAACGCTGGTGGAAGTGGGCGCCACCCTGGCGGATACGGAGATTATTCATATCCTTACGTTTGGAGTGGCGCCTTACGCCCAAGAAACCCTCGATGAGAAGTTCCGGCTCAAGTCCTTCTTTGTCGGGGAGAGCGTGCGCCAGGCCGTCGCCCAGGGTCGGGCCGATTATGTGCCCATTTTTCTTTCCAACGTGCCGGCGCTTTTTCGCGAGGGGCAGATACCGGTTGATGTCGCGCTGATCCAGGTCTCCCCCCCGGACGAACACGGCTATTGCAGCCTGGGCATCTCGGTGGACATCGTCAAGGCAGCCGCCGAGTGCGCCGATACCGTCATCGCCCAGGTTAACCCGCAAATGCCCCGCGTTCACGGGGACGCTTTCATTCACGTGCGTGATATCGACTACCTGGTTGAATACGAGGAGCCTTTGCTGGAACTGGAAGTCCCGCCGCCTAACGAGGTTTCCCTTCGCATCGGGCGCCATGTGGCCGATCTCATTGAAGACGGGGCCACCCTGCAGATGGGCATCGGCACCATTCCCAATGCCGTGCTCTACTCCCTTGAAGGGAAGCGTGACCTTGGAGTCCATACGGAGATGTTTTCCGATGGTCTGATCGACTTGGTAGAAAAAGGTATCGTGACCAATGCACGCAAGACCTTGCACCCAGGCAAGGTTATTGCCAGTTTCTGTATGGGCTCGCGCCGCCTCTATGACTTCGTGCATGACAACCCGATGATCGAATTCCATCCAAGCGATTATACCAACGACCCTTTCATCATCGGGCGCAACGAGAAAATGGTGGCCATCAACGGCGCGCTGGAGGTCGACCTCACTGGCCAGGTATGTGCCGATTCTTTAGGTTACTACCTTTACAGCGGTATTGGCGGCCACGCCGATTTCATTCGCGGTGCCGCACGCTCGCGCGGCGGAAAGGCGGTCATTGCCCTCCCCTCGACCACCTCTGACGGACGCATCTCGCGCATCGTCCCCCACATCAGCGAGGGCGCTGGTGTGGTGACTACGCGCGGCGACGTTCACTACGTCGTTACCGAGTACGGCATCGCCTACCTCCACGGCAAGACCATTCGTGAACGCGCGCTCGCCCTGATCAACATTGCGCACCCGAAGTTCCGCGAACAACTGTTGGAGGCGGCCAAGGCGCACAATTATGTTTACGCCGACCAGACTCTGCCGCTCACACCCGAGGACCTGCTCCCCGGTGAGCTGGAAAAGCCCTTGACTCTGGCGACCGGAGAGCGCCTGCTTCTCCGACCGGTCAAGCCGACCGACGAGCGCTCCCTCCAAGAACTCTTCTATTCCCTCAGGGATACGGACGTTTACATGCGCTTCCACGCCTTGCGCGCCGCTTTTCCCCGCCGCTACGTGCAGAGCTTGATGCACTTCGATTACCGGCGCGAGATGGTCATTGTGGCGGTCAGCGGCGCCGTAGGGGCGGAGAAGGTCCTGGGGATCGGCCGCTATGTGCTGCAGGAAGGCACACAAATGGCCGAGATCGACTTTACCGTGCACCGTCAATGGCAGGGTAAAGGTATTGGTACCGCCCTTTTCAACTACCTGATCGAGGTGGCGAAACGCAGCGGTGTGAAGGGTTTTGTCGCCGACGTGCTGGCAGAAAACACGCGCATGCTCCGTATCATTTACAACAGCGGCTATCGCATCCAGGGTGTGGCCCGCAATGGTGTCTATCATCTCAGCTTTCGTTTTGACGAATAGCTGCGGCGCGGGCCTTTGCCTCTGCCTTGAGGCGTTGTACCTCTTCCGGCGTGAGGCGGCGAAACTGGCCTGGCGCCAGCCCCGCCAGGGTGAGAAAGGCCAGCCTCGTGCGGCGCAGGCGCAAGACCGGATGGCCCACCGCCAGGCACATCCGCTTGATCTGCCGCTTGCGACCCTCGTGGATGGTAATCTCCAGCAGCGTATGGGGTCCGCGGCGGGCAAGAACCCTGACGCGGGCGGGGGCGGTGTGTCCCTCCTCAAGGTAGACGCCGCGGCGTAACCGTTCTAGGGCGGCCGCCGCGGGGCGGCCCCGGACCAGCACCTCGTAAGTCTTCTCCACCTGGTAACGGGGATGGGTTACGAGCTGGGCCAACTCGCCGTCATTGGTCAGAAGCAAAAGGCCTTCGCTATCCAGGTCGAGACGGCCTACCGGGTAAAGGCGGGCAGGAAACCGCCCCAGAAGCTCGACCGCCGTGGGACGGCCTTGGGGATCCCGCGTGGTACTGACGTAGCCGGCCGGTTTGTACAAGAGAAATGTCACCGGTGCTGCGGCCGCCGGGACCTGGCGGCCGTCCACTTCCACCCGGTCCGACCCCGGTATCACGCGCCTGGCCGGGTTGGTGACTACGGCACCGTTGACCCGAACGCGGCCGGCCTTAATCAGCTCTTCCGCCCGCCGCCGCGAGGCTACCCCGCCGCGGGCCAGGACCTTGGCCAGCCGTTCTCCCCTTTCCGATCTCATTGAGCAACACCGGTCTTAATGTCTGCGCTGTCGGCCCGTGCTATTTACTGGCCCCCCGACCCTCCCCTCACTTCGGGCGGCAGCAAGTCTCCGACCCTTGCGGTAGCCACACCGATTACGGTATCGGCACCACCGTAGTAGACGAGAATCTCGTCTTCCGCATCCAGGATCTCTTTATCTTCCCGCGGTACGGCGCCGCAGGTGAAGACGACATTGGGCACCCAGCTCTCGCCCGGCTTGCCCAGTTCGTAATCCATCGCCGGCTCCAGGATGGCGTTCGGGGAGCGATAAAGAACGCGGCCCGGGTCGTCCAGCGCCACCAGTAAGACGCCAAGGCGGTAAACCTGCGCGTAATCGACCCCGTGGTAGATGATCAGCCAGCCGTAACGCGTCCGCAGCGGCTGCGTCCCGGCCCCGATCTTAAAGGCATCCCACATCATCCCGGAACGCGGCCCGATGACAATGCGGTGCTCCTCCGGCGGCCAGGGACAGCTAAGACGGTCCGCATAAGTGAGCCAGATGCTGGGGGCGATGCGGTGGTACATGGCGTATTTCCCGTTAAACTTAGCTGGGAAGAGGATGGCGTCCTTGTTCCAGAAACCGGGAAAGGCCATCCCGTGGCGCCGCCAGCCCTCCCAGCGCCGCTTCAGGAAATCCTCGCGGCTGATCGAGGCCAGGGCGATCTGTGCCGTAGCACCGTCGTAGGCGGTATAGAGCATGTAGATCTCGCCGTCGAGCAATACCACTCGCGGATCTTCGCACCCTTTGAGTTCTGTGTGGTCGGCAGGGACAAAGACCGGTGACGGTATGCGTTCCTCAATGGTGAAACCGTTTTTGGTGATGGCCAATCCAATACGAGAAACGTCGTCGTCCCCCACGGCGCGGTAAAAGAGGTAGACGTTTTCGCCCAAACGCAAGCTGCCGGCGTTCAGCACATACTTGGACTCCCACCAGTGCTCCGCAATGGGCGTAAGGATGGGATTGCCGGAAAAGCGGACCAATGGCCCGGCCGCCGGTTGTTTGGCGGGAAGTCGCTGCTCCAGTACCAGCTCTTCCTGAACCGGGGTTCCCAGTAGTTCTTCCACCAGTTCCTCCGACTCCCTGCCCTCGCCCATGAGCTCGGCAATTCTCGTCTCAATGCTGGCCACATCACCACCCAGCGCGCCGTAAATCTCCTGGAGCAATTCCCGGGTAAACCAGTCGCGCTCCACGTGAAGCGAAAGAGGAGTCGGCACCCCCTTGCCGCCCTTGAAGCTATAACTGGCCCAGGTCCAGGCCGAACAAGGGATGAAATGGCCGTCGGGCATGGTCAACGCGAGATGGTAGACGGCGACCATTTCTTGAAGAAAGCTGGCCAGTCTACCGATTTCCGGCCTTCCCTGGGAAACCGCCTCACGACTGAGCCGTTCGGCCATCTGCCGGAGACGATTTACTAGAACTCGCTGGTGACCGTTCTCAAAGAAATTGTGAGCCGAAAGCGGGCTCCTCCCCCAGTGCCCGGCAAGAGAATTGATCACGCGCCGGGCGAAGTCTTTGCGCTCATGGGCGAACTGCTGCCAGACCGCGCTGAATCTCTCCGCTTCTACTATATGTTTGCCGACCAGGGTAAAGTACCGCAGCCGGGGGAATTCGCCGCCCGTACCTTTGCGCAGGTTGCTTACCACCACGGCCCCGGTGAGGCGGCTTAAGGCGCTAGCTTCTTTCATCTCGGCCAGCGAAGGAAAGTCTTCGTGGCTGACCACGAGCGGTTTGAGTTCGGTCGTCATGAAATGCTGCGGCCCGCCGTATCGTTTCAACCAATTCCAGACCTGATCGACGAATTCCCTTTCCTCCGACCAACTAGCCAGCGCAAGGGCATCCTGGGGTGCCCACTCACGCAAAAGATCGGCCACGCCTTCGTAGCCGAACCTGGTCATCAGGTTGACCGGTGGGTAAAGCCATAACAACTGGGCGGCTATTTCGGGCTTCAGGGAAAAGACCGGTCCGTGCGGCAGGTACGCGAAAATAGTCTCGACCACCTGCCGTGTACCTTCTACCTCGGCCAGCTCACCTACCAGGAGTTCCCTCCCCAGGAGTTCCTCGCCCTGTCTTAAGAATTCCCGGATGGCCTGGGCAATGGCCTGGGAATCCCCCGGCCGGGGTACGCCCAGCCGCTCGTGGACGAACCATTCGAAGGCCTCCCGGTAGTTGCGGATCAACCGTTCATAAATGGGAGTAACGTTGGCCGTTTGGCCGGAGGTGGCCGCTACTTCCTGGGGCAAAACCAAAGGTACCCCCGGAATAAACTCGTGGTAGGTAACCTTGGGCAGGATCGGTTTTCGCCCCTCCTCCTCTTCCTTCCAGCGGGCGAGAAACGCCGGCTTTTCCAGGAGGAACTCCTGGACCTGGTCCTCGACCATTCTTTCCGCTTCCAGGGAGGTCAGGTGCTCGGCCTGTTCCGGCGCCAGACGGCTTAAATAAGCCCTTAGCGCCAGAATCTCGTTCAGCCAACCGGCCAACCTGCCCTGGTACAGCGGGACCAGGGCATTAAGGAGGTCGCCCCGGGCGAA
>JACIYD010000389.1 GCA_014360105.1 Clostridia bacterium | reverse complement strand
GGGCGCGACCCGGGTTACCACGGGGAGCAAGAACTGCGCACCGGCGGCCGCCCGCAGCACCTTATCTTGGTATAGGTCGGCCGTACCCGTTAGGGCAACCAGGCCAACACACCCGGCAGCGGCGGCCGTCCTGATCAGCGTCCCCGTATTGCCCGGATCCTGCACGCCGTCGAGCACCAACACCAGGCCCTGCCCCATACGAGAAAAAAGGTCGGCCAGGTCCGATTCCTCGCGCCTCACCACCGCCAGGATTCCCTGCGGGGTCACCGTGCCGCTAAGCTCTGACCACAATTTCTCGGCCACCGGGTAACAAGGCACACCCGCCGCCCGCAGTCTTCCCAGGAGGACCTGGCCTTCGGTCTGGTCCGCCAACGCCGGCGCATAGAGCACGTACTCCAGGGAGGCACCCGCTTGCAATGCCTCACCTACCAGTTTCCGGCCTTCCAAACGGTAAAGGCCGGTTTTCTGCCGCTCCCTGGCCCGCACCAGAGACCGCGCCAGACGTAAGTGGCGGTTGTGAAGCGAGCTAAGGACGGTCAATCAGACCTCCTCCAACCGCCGCAAGGCCGACCGCTTACCCACCAGGACGAGCACATCGCCCTCGCGCACCATGTCGTTGGCCCCAGGAGCAATCACCACCTGATCCGGGGGCCGTTTGAGCGCAATTACGCTCACGCCCAGGCGGGCACGCAGGTCAAGCTGCCCCAGGCTTTTGTTGGCTAGCTTCGGCGTGGCCACGATTTCTTCGATGCTGTATTCGGGGGAAAGTTCGATATAGTCCAGCACGTTCCGCGCCGCCAAATGATGGGCCAGCCGCACACCCATATCTCTCTCGGGGAAGATGACCTTATCGGCGCCGATTTTTTCCAGCACTTTCCCGTGAATTTCGTTGATGGCTTTTGCCACTACGTACTTAACCCCGAGTTCCTTTAAGAGCACCGTCACCAGGATGCTGGCCTGCATATCCTCACCGATGGCCACTACGGCCACGTCGAAATTACGCAAGCCCAGTTCCCGCAAGGCCGCTTCATCGGTAGCGTCCGCCTGGACGGCCCGGGTGGCGACGGCGGCAATCTCCTCCACCTTGTTTTCCCGGCTATCGACCGCCAGGACCTGACAACCCATGCCTACCAGAGTACGTACCAAGCTCTCTCCGAACCGGCCCAGGCCGATGACGGCAAACTGGCGCATCTTACTTCACTCTCCTAACCAACCATAATCTTTTCCTCCGGCAAGCGAATCTTTGCCCTTTGGGCGCGTTGCATCAGCGCAAAGGCAAGGGTTAGCGGGCCCACCCGGCCGGCGTACATGGTAAGGATCAGGGCAATTTTGCTAGCTGCGGAAAGATCACCCGTGATCCCAGTGGAAAGACCCACCGTACCAAAGGCCGAAGTGCTCTCAAAAAGGGCTTCGCCAAACGTCCCATCGCCGCTAACCAGCAAGACCAGGGTGGCCCCCGCGACGATGCCTATCGAGATGACGGCAATGGCCATGGCCCGGTAGATGACCAGGGTTTCCAGTCGCCGGCCGAAAACGGTCGTCTCCTCGCGGCCGCTGACCAGACAAAAGACCATGGCCAGGAGGGCGGCAAAGGTGGTGGTCTTGATCCCCCCGCCGGTTGAACCGGGCGAGGCGCCGATGAACATGAGCACAATCACAAAGAGGAGGGTCGCCTCCCGCATTTGGCCGATGGACAGGGTGCTGAAGCCCGCCGTTCGCGGCGTCACGGCCTGGAAATAGCTGGCCAGTAACTTCTCCTGCCAGGGAAGCCCTGCCAAAGTAGCCGGGTTTCGCCATTCCAGAAAAAGAATGACAGCCGTAGCCAGACCGATTAGAAGAGCAGTCGTGCCCAGCACCATCCGTGTGTGTAGGGAAAAATGCCGCCAACGCCAGCCGTGGCTCACCTCCGCTACCACACCGAAACCCAGACCACCGATAATAAGCAGGGCGGAAATTACCAGGTTGACAAGCAGGTCACCGCGAAAGGCCGTAAGGCTGTTGGTAAAAAGGTCAAACCCGGCATTATCGAAGGCAGAAACGGCGTGAAAGAGCCCATAGTAGAGCGCCCTGCCCCAACCCAGTTGGTCCGACCAGCGCCATGCCAGAAGCAGGGCGCCGCTTCCCTCGACTACGGCCGTAAAAAGAAGTACCTCCTTTACGAGTCGCACGATACCCTGTAACCTGTTCTGCGCCA
>JACIYD010000388.1 GCA_014360105.1 Clostridia bacterium | reverse complement strand
GAGGCGGGAAAAGTGAGCGTAAAGATCCGCATGCACCCTTTTTTTCAGCATCTGGTGGACGGTCAGGAGACGATCGAGGTCGAAGGAAAGAACGTCGGTCAGTGCTTGACCTCTCTCGTCAGCCGTTTTCCCGGCCTCAAGGCGGAACTGTTTGACAAGCGCGGCCAACTGCGAAGCTATATCGAGATCTACTTAAACAACGAAAGCACCTATCCCGAAGAACTTAATCACCGCGTGGCCGACGGTGACGAGCTGAGCATTGTCGTCATGGCCGTCGGCGGCTAGGTGGTGTGATTTGCCTTTTCAAGGCCAAAGCGCCGTATCCTGGCGGGCCGGGCAGGAATGAGGCCCTCTGGCGGCGAATGATGGCCTATTGGCAGCAAGGGGGAGGCAGGCGGACTATGAGACAAAAACGCCGGCTAGTCGTCGCCATGTCGGGGGCAACGGGGGCCATCTACGGCATCAGATTGCTCGAAGTCTTGCGTGCCGGGGGTGAGGTGGAGACGCACCTGGTGCTTAGCCGTTGGGCCGAGCAAACCATTGCCCTCGAGACGGCCTACACGCCCGCACAAGTAAAGGAGCTGGCCGACTACTGTTATGATGTGGGCAACGTCGGGGCACCGATTGCCAGTGGTTCGTTTGCGGGCGGCGGCATGGTCATCATCCCCTGCAGCATGAAAACGGTGGCGGCGATCGCCCATGGTTACGCCGACAACCTCATTGCCCGGGCTGCTGACGTTACCCTAAAAGAACGCCGTCGCCTAGTAGTGGTGGCACGCGAGACGCCGCTGAACGAGGTCCACCTGGAGAACATGCTGCGTCTTACCCGCGCCGGCGGGATTATCGTTCCGCCCGTGCCGGCCTTCTACCATCGGCCGCAATCCATTGACGACCTGGTCAACCACCTGGTGGGGCGTGTCCTTGATCTTCTGGAAATCCCCAACGATCTGGCCGCTCGTTGGGGCGAAACGATGCGCCCCTTGGCCCGGGCCGGCTCTTCCGGGCGAGATGGCGGTAAGTCCTGGTAGGAGGCAAGGCCGGCTGCGGGCTCGCGTCTGAGCCGGCATCGGTGCGAAAGCGCAGGAAGGGCGGCGTTCCTGCGCCCTAAACCGGCAGGAATAGCTCACGCCGCTTTTTTTATAGTCTTGCACCCCTGTCGGCTGCCGTAATATAATGACGGCAAACCAAAAAGTGATAAGGCGATGCCGGAGGAAAGTAGGCCGGTAGGGGCCCGGACAGGGAGAGGGGGTCGGCGACTGAGAGCCCCCTCGGGTGACGACCGGCTGAAGTTCCCTTCCAAGCCGTCAGCTGAACGGTCCGCAAAAGCGGATCCAGTAGGTGCGACCGGAGCCTCCGCCGTTAGCGGGAGGGCGATATCGGGGATGATCCATCCCCCGTATCGGCAGAGAGGGCCCGACGAAGTTCGGGTCAAGCAGGGTGGTACCGCGGAAGCAACTCTCCGTCCCTTTGGGGCGGAGAGTTTTTTGGTCCTGGGGGGCAGGACGGGAGGACGGGTGGGTATAAGGTGGCGGCCCTAGGCCGCCGGGAAGGCCGCCTAGGAGGGTAGGCGGCTCCCGGGATCAACCTGTTGGCCGGCACCTCCTGGCCGCCGGCGACAGGGGACCTTTCTCAGCTTCACCAGGAAGCATAGCAGGACGGTGAAGGAAGGCAGGACGGCCCGAAAGGGGGGAGATGGATGGTAGTCTTGAAAATCCACGATTGTGGCGTTAGGGAGCAACCCGGTTCCTACGCGGTGGCCAGCGCGGTCCACAAGCCGTACTGTTGCTATGCACAAGTGCCGGATCTGGCGGCGGCAATCAAGATCGCCCGGGCGGTGATCGATCTGGGCATAGATGAGGCTCCCGTAGTTTACCGCGTGAACGGTACGCGCCGCAAGGACTAAGCGTTGTTTCGGCAAAGGTATGATATCACCTAGTCTGGGCGGCGTTTCTCGGGTATTTGGCCGGGAAACGCTCTTTTTTTGGCATAGTTTATTTTACCACCGTATCGGATGGCAGCTCTTTTCAAATAATTAAGAATTTGCATTTTGGTTATCCTTATTGTAAAATAAGCCAAAGAACAGTCGAAAAAAGAAGGAGGGGGCTGGTTTGGGCCTCACCGTTCAACTGCCCGTGGTGCTCGCCCAGGTGGTAGGGGAGCGCACCATCGCCCTGGATCCGACGCCGCCGACCGTGAAGGAGGCTTTTAAACTCCTC
>JACIYD010000387.1 GCA_014360105.1 Clostridia bacterium | reverse complement strand
AGGTGGCCCTGGAGCTGGACGGGCGGCAAGGAGTCATCCTGGGCGATATCGGCTGCTATACTCTGGGCAAGGGCCGCACCGGCTACTACTTGTTGCAGACCCTGCACGCTATGGGCTCGGGCGTAGGGCTGGCCTGCGGCCTGGGTCAGTTGCGCCGCTTCGGTTTTGCCCAGCCGGCGGTCGCGCTGGTGGGCGATTCCACCTTCTACCATGCCGTGGTCCCGGCGCTGATCAACGGGCAGTATAACCAGGCCGACTTCCTCTGCGTGGTGCTCGATAACGAGGCCACGGCCATGACCGGTCACCAGCCTCACCCCGGGCTGGGGGTCGACGCCCTCGGTCGGCCGCGCGCCAGGGTCGACCTGGAGGAACTGGTACGCGGTCTGGGCATACCGGTGGCGGTGGCAGACCCGTACCGCGTCGAGGAAAGCATCCAGACGGTGCTCGCGCTTCTCCGGCAGGAAGGGCCGCGCGTGCTGGTGCTGCGTCGGGCCTGTGCCCTGGTGGCGGTGAAGAAGCGCCGGCCGGTGCGGGTTTACGTGGACGCGGCGCGTTGCCGCGGTGATGCCTGCGGCTGCGGCCGCTTCTGCAGCCGCGTCTTTGCCTGCCCGGCGAACATTTGGGATGCGCAAAAGGGTTGCGCCGCCATCGACGAGGCGATCTGTACCGGCTGCGGTGTGTGTGCCAGCCTCTGCCCGGCGGGCGCCATTGTGGTGGAAGGCGAGTCGCTCTTGGCCGCCGCAAACTGAAGGGACGGTCGCACGGCGGATGTACCGCGTTGGAAGCATGCCCGGCAACCAGGAAGAACTACCGGCGCCGAGGAGACAAGAGGGGTCCTGACATATCTTCGCCCTTGTTAAGGCGGTCTTTAGTTCCAAAGACCGCAAGGAAGATAAACTGGCGATAACGTAGGAGATACAGGGGAGCGTGGCCATGAGCGTACTGAACATCGTCATCGCCGGCGTGGGCGGGCAGGGAAACGTAATGGCCTGCCAGATCATCGGTATGGCGGCGGTGGAAGAGGGTTGGCAGGTGAGCGCCGCCGATACCTTTGGCGTATCGCAGCGAGGGGGCGCAGTGATGAGCCACCTGCGCCTGGCCCGGGGGCGCCCTTACGGCCCGCTTATTCCCGCAGGGGAAGCACACCTTGTTCTCGGGCTTGAGCCGCTCGAGACGGTGCGGGTGCTGCGGCGCTACGGCAACCAACAGACCAGGGTCATGGTCAACACCCGGCCCAATTACCCTCTGGCCGTGCTTTGCGGCGCGGCGGTCTATCCTGACCTGAACGTCCTGCGCGAGGCCATTGGCGCCCATAGCGCCGTCATGGTCGAAGTGCCGGCCGACCGGCTGGCGGCCGAGGCCGGCAATCTGGTGACACAAAACGTGGTGATGACCGGGGCCCTTGCCGGGAGCGGCTGGCTCCCCCTGCGCCTGGCCACTTTTGAACGCGTGCTCGCTTCGCTTTTCAAGGGAGCCGTGCTGGAAAGCAACCTGCGCGCCTTCCGCCTCGGGGTAGCGGCGCTGGCGCCCGAGGCTACGGCAGTGGCCGGCGTTTAAGCGTCGGCCTCCCGACCGCCGGCCGTGGCGGTCGCCGTGTGGGCGGGAAAGAGGCGGCGGCAAACACGGGCGGCGTGCAGCACCTCGCGATACATTTGCAGGCGGAGGCAAAAGCCCCTGACCGGCCCGAACTTTTCTTCTTTAAGGACGTGGGTGAGGCCGTCGAGCCAGGCCTCGGCTACGGGTATGGCCTGGTGGGCGGCAAAGGTGCTGAGCAGTACCTCTACCCCGTAGCGCGACCAGGAGAGGTCGGGCAGGCGGTCGAGGAAATGGCGCGCCAGGGCCCGCTGACCGTTGAGGACGGTGAACCACCGCTGCTGCAGGTCTACGTGCCAGCGGCCGCGGCGAAAAGTGCCGACGACCATCCCCGGCTGTGGCCTTTGGCGCAGAGGCTCAAGAAGCGCCACAAGATGTTCTTCCTTGAGCCCCACCAGGTCTGCGTCCAAAAAGAGCACTGCGTCCGTTTCGCGTAAGTGGGCCAGGCCGGTCTGTAACGCCGCGCCCTTGCCCAGGTTCTGCGTGTGCTCCAGCAGCAGGACGGGGTAGCGGCGCGCCACCTGCCCGGTATCGTCAAGGGACCCGTCGTTGACCACCACCACCTTGGCGAGCCACGGCAAAGAGGCGAGTAAGTCGAGCACCTTCCCTAACCGCGGTCCCTCATTGTAAGCCGGTACAA
>JACIYD010000386.1 GCA_014360105.1 Clostridia bacterium | reverse complement strand
AGGTAAAGAGCTGCTGCTCAAGCTCGTTTCCCGCGGCGACGTGCTCGTGGAAAGCTTTCGCCCGGGGGTATTGGAGCGTCTTGGGCTGTCCTACGAGCGGGTGTCGGCGGTCAACCCGAGGATTGTCTACGCCTCGGTATCGGGCTTTGGCCATACGGGTCCTTACCGGGAGAAAGGGGCCTACGACCTGGTCGTCCAGGGCTACGGAGGCATCATGAGCATCACCGGACAGCCCGGCGGCGTCCCCACCCGGGTAGGGGTTTCTATCGGAGATCTGGCCGCAGGGCTGTACCTGGCAAGCGGCATTCTCGCCGCCCTGGTCGCGCGCGGCCTTACCGGGCGGGGCGACCGGATCGACGTCTCCATGCTCGATTGCCAGGTGGCCCTCCTGGAGAACTCCATTGTGAGATACGGCGCCTCCGGAGAGATTCCCGGGCGCATCGGGAACCGCCACCCCTCGATTACTCCCTTTGAAATGTTCCCTACGCAGGACGGGTACATCATTGTGTGCGCCGGCAACCAGAACCTCTGGGAGAACTTTTGCCGCGTGATCGGCCGAGAAGATCTCCTCGCCGATCCGCGCTTTGCCAGTAACGGCCTGCGAACGGACAATCAGGCGGCGTTGGCGGAGATCCTTCAGGGGGTGATGGTAAAGAAGAGCACGGCCGAGTGGCTGGAGCTTCTGGATGCCGCGGGAGTGCCGTGCGGACCGGTGAACAACGTGGCCCAGGTTTTAAAGGATCCCCAGGTGCGCTCCCGGGAGATGGTCGTCACCATCGACCACCCCAGGGCAGGGCAGGTGCAGGTTCCGGGTTGCCCCGTCAAGGCCAGGGAGCACCCCCCGGTGGCCGCCAAACCATCGCCTCTCCTGGGGGAGCACAATCGCGAGGTTTTCGGCTGGCTTGGGCTCAGTGAGGCAGATCTGGCGGAACTGGAACGTGAGGGCGTTATCTAGGTGGAAGCGCGCGGTCACGTAAGAAAAACGGGAAAGGAGCTTGATTATGGCGGCCATAGTACTTCTTGGAGCGGCGTTCATCTTCCTGGTTAACGGAGCCTTTATGCTCGGCAAGATAGAGGGCAAGGGCGCGGCGGCGCCGAACGCGGTTATCGGCACATTGATTGCCATATTATCCCTGCTTATCGCCTGGGGCGCCAAGGACGCCGGCACCTACATTGTCGCCGGGCTGGCCATGACCTTTTCGATATTCTATCTCACCCTGGCCTGGGGACTCTTCGGCGGCCACGACCTCAGGGGCGTAGGCTGGTACTGTCTTGCGGCGGCCATCTTCGTGGCCTTCACCGCCGTGTTTTACGCCACCGTTCCCGACCTGCGGTTCTTCCTCTTAGCGGTGGCGTGGGCGATCTTGTTCTTCCTCGCGTTCCTGGCCATGGCGTTAGGCGCCTCTCTGGCGAAGCTTATCGGCTGGCTGCTCATCATCGAGTCGGTAGTAACGCTGATGTATCCTGCTTTCCTGATTCTGGCCCAGTGGTGGTAAAGGAGAAGCCGGTCCCAGTCCCGGAAGGGAGGTCGACAGGGTCGTGCCCTTGAGATCGGTCGAGTCTTATTTGGAAAGCCTGCGGCGCCTCAACCTCAAGATTTATCTGTTTGGCGAGAGAGTGGCCAATTGGGTCGACCACCCGATCATCCGTCCCTCGATCAATGCCTGTGCCATGACCTATGCGTTGGCCGCGCGGGAGGAGTACCGTGACCTGATGGTCGCGAGGTCCAACCTGACGGGCAGGGAGGTCAATCGCTTTACCCACCTGCACCAGAGCACGCATGATCTCGTGGCCAAGGTCAAGGCTTTGCGCCTGCTGGGACGCAAGACGGGAGCTTGCTTTCAGCGGTGCGTGGGTTACGATGCCATCAACGCGCTAGACTCGACCACCTACGAGGTGGACGCCAAGTACGGCACCGAGTACCACCGCCGCCTGCGCGCTTACGTGCGCTACATCCAGGAGAACGACCTCGTGGTGGACGGGGGCATGACCGACGCCAAAGGCGACCGCGGCCTACGGCCGGGTCAGCAGGCCGACCCGGATCTGTATCTGCGCGTCGTACGGGAAAAAGAGGACGGCATTATCGTAAGAGGCGCCAAGTGCCACCAAACGGGGGCGGTGAACTCGCACGAGGTAATTGCCATGCCTACGGTGGCACTGACCCCGGAGGATTCCGCCTACGCCGTCTCCTTTGCCGTACCCTCGGACACGGAGGGGTTGATCTACGTCTACGGGC
>JACIYD010000385.1 GCA_014360105.1 Clostridia bacterium | reverse complement strand
GTTCTGCTCGATATTATTATGCCTCACCTCGACGGCCTGGCGGTGCTGGAGCGCTTACAGGCTGTTCCCCCGGGGCAGCGACCCCGGATTATCGTCGTCACCACCGTAGGCAATGAGGTGACCACGAAGCGTTCCTTGCAGTTGGGCGCCGATTACTATATACTGAAACCTTTTGACCTCGAGGTGCTGGGTGCGCGGATTCGCCAATTGGCCGACGGCACGCCGATTACCTCGTCTGGCGCCGGGCGTGGCCGCAACCTGGACCTGGAGGTGACGAAAATCATCCACCAGGTGGGGGTCCCGGCTCATATCAAGGGCTACCAGTACTTGAGGGAGGCCATCTTGATGGTCGTCGAAGAGATGAGCCTCCTGGGCGCGGTGACTAAGGAGCTCTATCCTTCGATTGCCCGCAAGTACAATACCACGCCGAGCCGGGTAGAGCGGGCCATCCGCCATGCCATTGAACTGGCTTGGGACCGCGGCAATATAGAAGTGATTAACCGCTTCTTCGGGTATACGGTCCACATGGACCGGGGCAAACCTACCAACTCGGAGTTTATCGCCATGATTGCGGACAAGCTTCGTCTCGAGAATAAGGCAAGTTGAACTCGGGCCGGGTCCCCTCAAGGTACCCCGCTTTTTTGGCCAAGCCTAATTGCGGTGGGAGAGCTTGAGCAGCAGCGCGCCGCACGCCTCCGCGCACGGCAAGTTTCGTGGGCAAGGCTCGTCGCCTCAGGGGATCCGGAGCGCGGAAAGGCCCGCCCGCGCGGGAACTGGCAAAAGCATGCATTTGGCCCAGGGAGATGTTGCATAATAGCCTTGGGTGAAGGCAAATGCGTGTAAAGGGCCGGGCCAGGGTAGACAGCCGCACCAAAAGACTGGTCCAGCGCTTGCAGCCTGGAGAAATTGCTGTGATCGACCACGAGGACCTTGACCCGGTGGCAGCCGAAGACCTTTTGCGCCGCCGCCCCCGCGCGGTGGTAAATGCCAGCCCCTCTCTCACCGGCCGCTATCCGACCACCGGTCCGTCCCTTTTGCTGCGTGCCGGCATCCCCGTTCTTGACGCCGTCGGGCCGGAGGTGGCGACGGCGGTACGCGAGGGTGACGAGGTGGAGCTGATCGGCGATACCCTCTACTGTCGCGGGCGGAGCGTGGCGCGCGGGCGGCTCCTCGACGCGGAACAGGTGGAAGCGCTGCTTGCCCGGGCACGGGCCAATTTCCCCCAAGAGGTGGCCGGCTTTATCCATAATACCCTAAACTACGCGCTGCAGGAAGTGCAGTCCGTTCTCCAAGGACTGGAAGTGCCTCCGTTAAGGACCGATTTCCGGGGACGACAAGTGCTGGTAGCGGTACGCGGAGACCACTGCCTGGAAGACCTCCAGGCCATTCGGCCCTACATCCGGGAAAACCGTCCGCTCCTGCTGGCTGTGGACGGCGGGGCGGACGTCCTCCTGGCCTGCGGTTATCGGCCGCAGGTAATCGTCGGCGACATGGACAGCGTGAGCGACGTGGCCCTGCGGTGCGGGGCAGAGCTGGTGGTGCACGCCTATCCGGACGGGCGGGCGCCCGGCCTGGCGCGGACGGAGGCGCTGGGTCTGGCAGCGCAGGTGGTACGCGCCCCCGGTACGAGCGAGGACCTGGCCCTCCTCCTGGCCCATCAACTGGGAGCGGCCCTGATTGTCATGGTGGGCAGCCACTTTAGCGTCCTCGATTTCCTGAGCAAAGGGCGGCAGGGCATGGCGAGCACCCTCTTGGTGCGGCTGAAAGTGGGTTCGGTGCTGGTCGATGCCAAAGGAATCAGCCTGCTCTACCGCGAACGTTTCCGCCCGGGGATTCTGGTTCAACTTATTGCCGCCGCCCTCTTGCCGGCCCTGTTGGTACTACTGGCCGCTCCGGTAACCCAGCAATTGTTGCGCCTCGCCGCGCTTCGCCTTCGCCTGGCCTTCGGCTTATAGAGCGTTACCCCCGGGCAACTTTAGTAACGCGAGGGGGTACCCCAGAAACTGGAATAGGAGGAGGACCCCGCCGTGCTGGCGGTCATTATTCCGGCCTACAACGAGCAAGCGACCGTCGCCCGCACCGTCGCGGCGGCGCGCCGCGTGCCGGTGGTCGAGGAAGTAATTGTGGTGGACGACGGCTCGCGGGACGAGACGGCGGCGCAGGCCAAGCAGGCCGGCGCCACGGTGCTGCGTTTACCCTACAACTGCGGCAAGGGACATGCCCTGAACTGCGGCTACCGCGCGACCAGAGCCCC
>JACIYD010000384.1 GCA_014360105.1 Clostridia bacterium | reverse complement strand
CAGCAAGCCCTTTTGCGGCGCCTGGGCCACTTTGACCGCCAGGTCGGCCATGTTCAGCGAGCCAACGATACTGTAGAGCACGCCCACGGCCAGAAGGAAGAAGATGGAGGAAAGCATGTTGATGACCATGTACTTGAAGGTCTCCTGCAACTGGTACGGCCTGCCCCCCAGGCCCATGAGGATGTACGAGGCAATGAGAAGGATCTCAAAGAAAACGAAGAGATTGAAGATGTCCCCTGTAAGGAAGGCACCGTTGATGCCCATAAGCTGAATCTGATAGAAAGCGTAATAGTAGTGCTCCTCCATTTGCCGGTCGATGCTGTAAAAGGAAAAAAAGAGGCAGGCGGCGGCGAGGATGGCACAGAGGCCGTACATGATGACGGCAAAGAGATCGGCCACCATCACGATGCTGAAAGGCGGCGGAAAATCGCCCACGGTGAGGATGAGAATGCCCTGGTGCCGCACCAGGTAAAGAAGGTAGCCGGCCAGACCCAGGAGACTGAGTTCCGCCACCGCAGCAATGACCTTCTGCGCCGCCACCCGGCGCCGCAGGAAGAAGCAAAGAATACCGGCGAGAAAAGGAATGACGACCGGCAGGACGACCAGGTTGGTATTATGCATCGGGGTGCACCCCCCGGAGCTTATCCAGATCGTCCGTGCCCAACTCCTGGTAGGCGCGGTAAGCAATCACCAGGATCAGTCCCGTCACCCCGAAACCGATGACGATGGCGGTAAGGATGAGCGCCTGAGGAATGGGGTCGACGTAGGCGGTCACTCCCTCGGTAAGAATGGGTGGTCCGCCCCGTTTCAAAAGACCCACGGTCATCAGCATCAGGTTGGCGGCATGGGAGATGAGTGCGGTGCCGAGAATAACCCGTAACAGGCTTTTACTCAGCATCAAGTAGACGGAGATGCCGAAAAGGATGCCGATGACGGCTGCCATGAACGCTTCCATGCTACTCTTCCCCAATCGTGGCAATGATGGTCAACGTGGCCCCAATGACCACCAGGTAGACCCCAAGGTCAAACAAAAGGGCCGTGGTCAGTTCGATCTCCCCTATGAGGGGAAGGTGGTAATAGGCAAAGGTATGGTTCATAAACAGCCGATTCCCCAGGGCGGTGCCCAGGCCCGTGCCGAGCGCGAGTAATAAGCCGGCAGCGATAAAATACTTATAGTCCACGGGCAAAGAACGCCGCACCAGTTCTAAGTCAAAGGCAAGGTACTGGACAACAATGGCCGCCGCCGTACCCAAACCGGCGATAAAGCCTCCGCCGGGCAGGTTGTGGCCCCGGAACATCAGAAAAAGGGAAAAAGCCATAATGATGTACAGCGCCTGCCGGGCAATGGTGCGAAAGATTAGATCCTGCATGGTTTCCCTACTCCTTTGCCGCCTTGCCGCGATCTTTGCCCAGCCGGAGCTTGGCCAGGGCATAGACGGCAAAAGCGGCCACCGAAACTACCGTGATCTCGCCCATGGTATCGTAACCGCGGAAGTCTACCAGGATGACGTTGACGATGTTATTGCCGCCGCCCAAACTGTGGCTGGTCTCGACATAATAGCGGGAGATGGGTGCAAAGAGACGGGTAGCGTTGCCCGAAAGCAAGAGGAGGGTGACAACAAGCCCGCTTGCCGCGGCGACCACCAGGTTGACCGCCTTCTGGCCCCAGCCAATTACCTCTTTCTTTAGCTCCGGCAGATGGACAAAGACCAGAAGGTAAAGAATGAGAGACACGGTTTCGATAAAAAGCTGGGTGAGGGCCAGGTCCGGGGCGCGCATGATAATGAAAAAGAGGGCTACCAGATAACCCACCGCGCCCAGGGCAAGCACCGCCGGCAGGCGCCGCGGCAGGACGGCTACCGCCAGCGCCGCGGCCACCATGAGGCAGCCGGCCACCACCTCATAAGGAGCCAGGGGCGCAAGGTCGAAGCCAAAAAGTTTTAACCCCTCTTTGGCGCCCAGGGCATAGCCCACGGAAAGGACAAACCAGATAAGGATGAAGGCGAGGTAATCGCGCAAGTATCCGGTCATGTAGCTTAGGGTGAGCCGGTCCGACCAGCGGGGCAGCCCCTCGACGAAGGTGTCATAGAGCCAGTTGAGATGATAGCGCCTTAGGGAAACGGTCTCGACGAGGCGCTTGGCCGCGTCAAGGTTGAGGTAGACAAAGAGACCAAGGGCCACTACCAGACCGCTCATCAAAAGGGGCCAGTTCAGCCCGTGCCACAGGCCCAGATGGGCTTCAACCGGCCGGCCGCTGA
>JACIYD010000383.1 GCA_014360105.1 Clostridia bacterium | reverse complement strand
CTTTTCATTCCACTCCTTGAAAGTAAAACTCTTGAACTTGTCCTGGCAACCCAATTTGTCCGGGTAATGGAGGGCATTCATTTTAAGAACGGTACCCACGTGCATCCATTTGCTGACGGTCATCGGTGACTCCCTCTCTTAACAGAATTTGCCGGCCCAAAATGGGAGGTCAAAAAGGATGAAAGATCGGGCCACCTCCTCGTTCCCGTGCCTCTTGCCCAATAAGGTAGCGCCGCAAGCAGAAAGATATGGGCAAATAATACACCTAATGGGTGCCTTTTCAACCTTCTGTAATCTTGAATTTTATTGTACCATTAGCGAACAAGAAAGGCAAGGCGCGTCTTGGCCAAGTTATTCCCCGTTTGCCTTCGTTTGCACTCTTTGGCCCCCTCGTTTAAGCAAGCCTCGCGGGCCTCACCAGGGCTTAAGAGCAGCCTTTCGTATGGCCTGAAAGCGAAGACGCTCCAGGCTGAGCTAAAGCCTCCCCGGTCAGGGAAAGGGACCGGGGTGCGAGATGCCAGCCTTCCTCTTTGCGCAGGGTTACCCCCGGCAAAAAACATGGTTTCGCTGCGCCCAGAGTCCACTCCAGTGCCACCGGAGCCAAGCGGTGTGGAAGCGGTGCAGAAGCGGCGGGCCGGGGAAAAAGAACCACCGAAGACGCAGGGTAAAATCGTGGCTTACAATTCAAGGCGCAGCCTCAACAACGAAGAAAAAGCATTGACCACGGCCGGGCCAAGATGTCGAACTGACCGCGCTCACCGCAGATAACCGCGGCCGGCTGCCAGCGGAGCTGGTAGAGCGGATGACAGAACTGGCCCGCGTACTGCCAGCGCACTATGCAAAGGGGCCCTGGTGTTAGTTCCGTACGCCGGGCAAATGCGCCTTACACCCCGCCCGCGCCCTGCCGGAACCTCGGTGCCGCTTGGCCCGTCCAAAATGAGGAAGCAACCGCTCAGCGGCAGGAGGTGTCCCTTTTCCTCATGCGTCCTGGTAGGCTGCTTGTTCTCGCGCTTTTCCTCCTCGGTGTGCTCCTAACCGTACCGGCGCAGGCCCAACAGAGCGCACCAGCAAGCGAAATAGTGCTTCGCATCGGCAGCCGCGAGGCGAGCGTCAAGGGCGAGCCGATACTGCTCACCACCGCGCCCACACAGGTAAACGGGACAACCTTAGTTCCCCTACGATTTGTCGCCGAAGCTCTGGGGCTACAAGTAGCCTGGGACCCGGCCGGGAGATCAATTACCGTCAGGGGTGAGCCAAAAATCGTCATGCACCTGGGCCAGACGGCAGCGAGGGTGGACGGGCAGGAAAAGCATCTCCCCGTGCCTCCTGTGCTTCGCGACGACACTACTTTGGTGCCCCTCCGCTTCCTTGCCGAGGCCCTAAACCGCGAGGTGGAGTATCGTCCCGCGACCAAAGAAATCTTTATCCGGCCGAAAGAACGCCTGCCGGTGGCCGTCATCGTTCTCGAGAAGAACCGGGTCACGCTCGGAGAAAAAGTGGCCTATACCAGCGCCAGCTACAGTCCGGACGGTCTGCCCATTGTCGAAGAACGTTGGGGCAATCCGCCCCCCTGGCCCGCGCCCGGCCAGTACACCCTTACCCTCGAAGTCCGGGATAGCCGCGGCCTTTGGAGCATGCCCGCCCGGGCCACGGTGGAGGTCCTGCCGCCGCCGAACCGCCCGCCGGTGGCCCGTTTCCAGGTGATCAAAACCGTAATCGCCCAGGGGGAGAGGGTAGAGTATGTGGACGATAGCTATGACCCCGACGGGGACGCCATCGTGGAACGGAGGTGGGAAGGTAAAGAAGAAGCCTTCTTCCGCCCCGGCCCGCAAACGGTGAGCCTGCGGGTGAAGGATGCGCGCGGCCTCTGGAGCGAGCCCTATCGCGTCACCCTTACGGTCACGGAAGAAAAGCTCATGGACGAGCTGACCTACCGCTTACGCTACGCCCTACCCGGGGAAAAGTTTAGTATTCCCGGGCGCAACCTGCGAGAATTCTCTCCGGCCGAGATTGAAGAGGAACCAGGCGGCCCCATGTTGCTACTCAGCAACAGTCCGGAAAAAGTCGTCGCGCCCGGCATTCTCTACCGGGACGTTGCCAGGGATATGGTCCGCGTTTTTTACTGGCATGTAAACGGTGCGAAAAAACCCTTGCGCCTTCTCCTCCTGGCGCAAAACCATACCGCTGCGCCCGCCCGGATAAGCGTACGGCGTGAGGGAACGGCCGGCCCCGAAGCGGATGCCTTTGGCGTGGGCCGCAGAG
>JACIYD010000382.1 GCA_014360105.1 Clostridia bacterium | reverse complement strand
GGAGGCCACCGGGGCACTGCGGGAGGCAATGGAGGCCAGGGGACTGGAGTACCGCGTTAACGAGGGTGAGGGCGCCTTTTACGGACCGAAAATCGATTTCCACCTCCGGGACTGTCTCGGGCGGACCTGGCAGTGCGGTACGGTGCAGCTCGACTTCCTCATGCCGGAGAAGTTTGACCTGGTCTATATCGGCGAGGACGGCCAGAAGCACCGCCCTGCGATGATTCACCGGGTAGTCTTCGGCAGCATTGAGCGCTTCATCGGCATCCTCACCGAGCATTACGGCGGCGCTTTTCCCACCTGGCTCGCGCCTGTCCAGGTCAAAGTGCTGCCGATCGCCGACCGGCACGAGGCATGGGCCGGTGTGGTGGCGCGCCACCTGGAACAGGCCGGGGTACGCGTACAAGTGGACGCCCGCAACGAAAAAATCGGCTACAAGATCCGCGAGGCTCAGTTGGAAAAGGTACCTTATATGCTGATTGTGGGCAACCGGGAGGCGGAAACGGGCACGGTAAGCGTACGCCGGCGGGAAACGGGCGATGAAGGCGCGGTTTCCCTGGAAGAGTTTTGCGCACGCATCGTTGCCGAGATTGCAGCGCGCGGATAAGACCCGGAGAGCGCCGGTATCGCTCGCGAGGTTCACGCCAACGAGGGAGTCAAAAACCGCAAGGAACAAACTGAGGATGCCAGACTAGACAACTGTTGACGCTTGAAGGCCGGTTGTGCTAGACTAACTTAGGCCTATTAGTTAAGCAGAAGCCATCCGCTTCTCACCTTAGGGCAATGGTCCGTAGGGTCTTGGCGTATAGGCCACGCAAAGGGGAGGCAAATGAACAAGCGGATGGAGGGTGTCCGCTTTTTTTGTGCCCCTGGGAGTGGTAGCAACGCGGAGGTGACGGGCATTAGCAAGGATCTGCGCATTAACGAAGAGATCCGGGCACGAGAAGTCCGGTTGATCAGCGCCGACGGGCAACAGTTAGGGGTTATGCCGCTACGTGAAGCGCTGCGCATCGCGGAGGAAAAAAACCTGGATCTGGTAGAAGTGGCCCCTACGGCCAGGCCGCCCGTTTGTCGCATCATGGATTACGGTAAATACCGTTACGAACTGAGCAAGCGAGAACGGGAGGCGAAGAAGCGGCAACGCTTGATCAACGTGAAGGAGATCAAGCTGCGTCTGGGCATCGAGGAGCACGACTTCCAGGTTAAGGCCCGAAACGCAACCCGCTTTCTCAAGGACGGCGATAAAGTTAAGGTCACGGTGATGTTCCGCGGACGGGAGATCTCCCATGCCGACTTGGGTCACCGGCTCTGCCAACGGCTCGTCCAGCAATTGGCCGACTTGGCGACCATTGAGAAGGCACCGGTAGTAGAGGGCAGAAACCTGGTGATGGTGCTGGCCCCGCGGCAGGATGCGGCAAAAGGGTAAAGGGGAGGAGCGAAATGCCCAAGATGAAGACGCACCGGGGCGCGGCCAAGCGCTTCCGTTATACAGGGCTTAAGCGGGTGCGCCGGGCCAAGGCTTTCAAGAGCCATCTTTTGGCCAAGAAATCGTCGCGCCGGAAGAGGCGCCTGGGGCAGTCGGCCCTGGTCAGTCCGGCCGACCGGGCGCGCCTGAAACGGCTCCTGCCTTACGACTAAGAATCTCGGTTTTCGGTGGAGGTGACGGGTAATGCCCCGGGTTAAGCGGGGAGTGACCAAACGCCGGCGGCACAAAAAGATCCTGAAGCTGGCCAAAGGTTATTGGGGCGCCAAGTCGAAGCTTTTCCGTGTGGCCAACCAGCAGGTCATGAAATCCCTCGCTTATGCGTATGCCCACCGGCGGCAACGTAAGGGAGATTTTCGGCGCCTGTGGATTGCGCGGATTAACGCGGCGGCGAGAACTCACGGCCTTTCCTATAGCCGCTTCATTAGCGGCCTGCGGCAAGCTGGGGTGGATATCAATCGCAAAATGCTGGCCGATCTGGCCATACGCGACACGCAGGCCTTTGCCCGCTTGGTCGCCGTGGCCAGAGAAAGCCTTCATCCGGGTCAATAAGGCGCACGCGCCGGCTTCCAGTAGTGACGACGACGGAATGGCGCGTTTTTTTTGCGGCCTCTGGCAAAAGCCGGAGGCCTGTTGCTTGGGGTGAAAGGCTTGTACGGCGAGACTTTGGAGAGGCGGGAACTTAGCCCGCCTCAGATTCTCGCACTGCTGCTGGCAACGCAAATGCTTTTGGGGGCGATATTGCTTAGCCTGCCGGTGGCCTCGGCCACGGGCGAGTCCTTG
>JACIYD010000381.1 GCA_014360105.1 Clostridia bacterium | reverse complement strand
CGATGACGACTACGTGGATCTTTTGGTCGTGGAGATGATGGACCACTTTGCCAAGGAGGCTTGGAAGTATCGCTCTACCCGCGGTAACCGTCTGGACAACGGGATCATACCGGTGACCACGCACGTGGCACAGGGTACCGGCTGTGGCGCGCTGCCGAGTGGCCGCAAGGCGTGGACGCCCTTGGCCGACGGCTGCTCGCCCATGCAAGGCACCGACCGGAACGGACCCACGGCTGCGGTACTTTCGGAGACGAAGATCAACCACGAGTACCTCTCGGATGGTACCCTGACCAATATGTGGTTTAACAAGAGCGCACTGGCGGACGATGAGGGCAAGGAGAAGCTGATCCACCTGATTGACACCTACCGGGACCTCGGTGGTTTCCACATTCAGTTCAACTGCATCGACAAGGAAACGTTGCGTGACGCACAGATGCATCCCGAGAACTATCCATCTCTCATGGTGCGGGTTGCCGGGTACAGCGCGTACTTCATCGACCTGTCAAGGGACATCCAGGACGACATTATCAGCCGTACGGAGCACCAGTGGTAAGGACCTTATCAGGGGGGGTACCCAGGGTACCCCCCTGAAGGCGGATAAGGCGAGAATAGTGCGAGACTTACGATTGGGGGTTGGAGAACATGTCCTATGGAGCGGCAATACTGCTTGCCCTGGTAACGGCGGTACTCTGGGGTAGCTACGCCGTGCCGCTCAAGGTCACCGGGCCGCGAGGTCATCATCCCCTATCATTTAACGTAGGTGCCGGTCTCGGGTTTGCATTGTTTGGGTGGGTCCTTACACTGGTAAGCGACCCGACAAGCATCGCAATTACGGCCTCAAAGTACGGCAGCCTCCTTTGGGCGCCTGCGGCGGTCGGATTTCTCCTCATGGTAGGCTTGGCGTTCGGTTTCACAGCGATCGGCAACATTGGCATGGCCCGGGCGATCGGTGTGTGGAACATGTGCGGCATTGGCGGCGCTTTGATCGCGGTGCTATTTTTTGGGGAAATGCGCGCGGCTCCAGGCTGGGCTATTGCGCTACTGCTAGTCGGGGGCGCGGTAATCGTTATCGGCGGGCTAATCTGTGGCTGGTCAAGCATCATCCAGGCAAGGGCCAGCGGGGAAAGTGCCGGAACGGCGGGGGCAAAGGCCAAGGCAGGCTTCATCCAGGCAGCCATCGCTGCGGTCTTCTTCTCTGTTTTTCTCGTACCCTGTATTGCTGCGCCTGAATTCTCGGCAGGCTACCCGAACGCGTGGATCGCCTGGGGCGGCATTGGTGCCATAGTCGGTGCACTGGTAAGCGGTTTTCTGTTCATGGGTGGGAGGTTCGGCACCACGCTCCGTGTTCCAGGAAGCTTCTGGTTGGGTGCCATCTTAGGAGGCGCAATTTGGACGGCCGGCTATACCCTGTTGAACCTTGCGATGCCCGTTACCGGCCTGGCCGTAGGGTTTCCTATTGCGTTGAGCAACACGATAATCTCGGCCTTGTGGGGTATATTCGTGTTCAAGGAGTTAAAGGGTGCTCCAAGGGCAGCCTTCGCCTATACCTGGATCGGTGCCATAGTGGTCGTGATCGGCGTGACCATAGTTTCCTATGCGCGCAGCGTGCCGCCGATATCGTAGTGCCAGGAGGCATATAGAAACAGAGGCTTAATGCCCAACGGTTTGTAGAAAAAGCGGCAAGGGGCGCCCGAAACCGGCGGTCCCAATCAGCGGGCCGGACGGTGGGATAAAGCCGGGAGCAGCGGATGCCAAAGGCAGGGCGCCCCCTTACCCTCATAGGGGCAATGACGCTACGGGCGGTGAGGATGTATGGGAGTAATGATCTGCCTTTACGGCAATCTGCAGGAGCTGGTCGGGACAAGGGAACTAGAATTAGATGTCGATAGTGGTAGTGGGCACAGTTTACTAGAACTCATTACTCTGATTAGCGATCTTTACGGTCCGGAGTTTCGTAAGGCGGTGGTTGACAAGGCAGGGACTAAGTTCAGGGTTGCATGCCTTGTCAACGGCAAACCGGTCTGCGATATCAGGACGGGGGTTTCCGAAGGGGACATCGTAAGCTTCATGCCCATTCTTGCCGGTGGTTGAGAGAGGGCCCGAGGGCGACCGGGCGAAAGGGGGAGGGGTTTACTTGCCATACGGCCTGAGGGGTAGGATTCTGCGTGTGGACTTGACGGACAGGCGGTGCGAAATCGAGGAGCCGGGAGAGGCATTCTACAGGACGTATCTCGGCGGCGCTTGTCTGGGCGGGGTCTACCTTTTGAA
>JACIYD010000380.1 GCA_014360105.1 Clostridia bacterium | reverse complement strand
CGGCCGTGGCCCTGGAGCTAGCTCTTCCTTACGCGAAGGAAGTGCGGGTGGTTTTGCGGCCGGAGAACATCTACCGCGACGTGAGGCACGTCTTTGAGGCGGCCGTGGCACCACCGCCGGGGCCGGTGGTGCTTGCCCTGGCCGACGACCCTTTTTTCGTGACCCTGGAACGGTGCCGGCCCGCGCTGCCTGTGCTCATCAGCCCGGGCCGCCCGCGCCAGGACTGCCTGCGGCAGGCAGCGGCACCGTTGGCCGGAGCGCGCCGGCCGGTGGCCCTGGCTGGTTAAGTGCTCATTGCCGCGCTCAACCGCCTGTGCAACGAGTTAGGCATCGACAGCATCGAAGTAGGGAGCGCCATTGCCGTAGCCGTGGAGGCGGGCCTCCTGCCTTTTGGCGACTTTGAGGCGGCGCGAGAACTGATTTTTGCAATACGGAGAAACACGTTGCTGGGCCGGGTGCTCGACCAGGGAGCGGCCGTGGCCGGCCGTCCTGAAAATGGAACTCGCCTTTAACCAGACGGCTTCCGCGCCGCTGTACGGGCGGCTTCCGGAATTCTACTGCCGTGAGCCCCTTCCGCCGACCGATGCCGTCTGGGACGTCCCGGCCCAAGAAATAGAGCGAATCTGGGCGGACTTCGTGAAATGATCCCGTGGGCCATTACCGAGCGATAAATCTTCGATAAACCGAGAAGGAAAGGAACAACAAGGCCGAATATTGTTATGGGTAGCAAGTCCGCCGAGCGTACGGCGCCGGGCGCGAGGACCGGACAGAAGGGGGTAGAGGGGCATATGGAAGGAACTTCTAAAAACCTGGTCAATTCCATTGCCCGGGCGGTGAAGATTATGGAACTGCTAGCGGAAAAGCGGCAGCTGGGGATCAGTGAGCTGGCCCGTGCCACCGGTTGGAAAAAGACCACCGTGGCGCGCATCGTCCAGAGCCTGCACCGCACCGGTCTTGTGGAACAAGATCAGGAGTCGCGTAAGTTTTCTTTATCACTCAAGCTTTTTGAATTGGGTTGCCGCGTGGCCGGCACCCTGGAGATCAGGCAAAGAGCAAGGAAACACATCGAAGAATTCGTACAGCGGCAGCAGTTGGCCGTTCTCCTGGCGGTACTCAGCGGCGGCGAGGTCGTCTACATCGATAAAGCGGAGCCGGACGGGTCCGGTTATTCCATCAAGACGCCGGTGGGGAGCAGGGCTCCGGTGCACTGCACCGCCAGCGGCAAGGCGCTTCTGGCCTTTTTGGGCGAAAAGGAGCGCCAGGCCCAGCTCGGGGCAACGACATTGGCCTCCTATACGGAGCAAAGCATTACCGACGCCGCGCTCTTGGAACAAGACCTCGCTGCTACGCGCGCCCGGGGTTTCAGTATCGACTGGGAAGAGAGGTTACCCGGTGTCTGCGCGGTCGGGGCGCCAATATTCGATTATACCAACCGCGTAGTGGCTTCGGTGAGTTGTCCGATGCTCACGGCCACCTGCCCGCGGGAGCGCATCGCCGAATATGGAATGAAAGTTGCCGAACTGGCAAAGCGGATCAGCTTCAGCATGGGTTATCAGAAGGCCGACCGGCAACAGGCGTAAGAAGCCCGGGCGCAATGATGAACCTCCACGCTTCTGACCAGTTGCCGACCGAGAACGTTCAAGGGGGCGCGAAACCAATTCTCCCAAGAAGGGCCGTTGCTTGTTACCAGGTGGTGGCCTTCGGGGTTGTTGTGGGTCTCGGTTTGCTTACGGAAATCCTGCACTACCGGGCGCTCACCACCCTGCAGGATTGGGCTACGGTTGCCGCTCTTTTTGCCGCGCTGCCCCGCAGCACACCGAAGAACCGGGCGGTACTTGCCGTTCTCCTCGCGGCAGGGTTATGCTTGCCGTGGATAACCGGTACCGGAGCCGGGAATTTACCGGAGGGCCTCGGCAGCATGATGGCCTTGTGCTCCCTCATCGCCTGCGCCTCTACTATGGCAATCCCCATACGCCTCGGGGGATACGCCGCGGTCTTCCGGGCCTTGTTTGAAAGGAAGAACAACGGGGGCTACACCCAGTATTTCGTTTGGAGCCTCATTGCTTATCTCTTGGCCGTGCCGGCCCTCATCGGATCTGTCCCAATCGCGTATCAACTTTTGACAGAGCCCGCGGGCGGCAAGGGGGGAACGGAATACCAGCGTTTCCTGGTGACGGCCATTGCGCGCGGTTACGCCATGGCCATCGTCTGGAGCCCGGTGGCGGCAAACGTCGGTCTCGCCCTGAATTACGCCGGCATCGCCTGGTCCCGTT
>JACIYD010000038.1 GCA_014360105.1 Clostridia bacterium | reverse complement strand
AGGTAATTGCCATGCCTACGGTGGCACTGACCCCGGAGGAGTCCGCCTACGCCGTCTCCTTTGCCGTACCCTCGGACACGGAGGGGTTGATCTACGTCTACGGGCGCCAGTCGTGTGATACGCGGAGGCTCGAGGGCGGCGAGATCGATGTGGGCAACCGCCTCTTCGGCGGCCAGGAAGCCGTCATCATCTTCGACGATGTCTTTGTTCCCTGGGAGCGCGTTTTTCTGTACCGCGAGAGCGAGTTTGCCCGGGTGCTGGTCGAGCGGTTTGCGGCCTATCACCGTCAGAGCTACGGCGGGTGCAAGGCAGGCGTGGGCGACGTCCTGATCGGCGCCACCTTGTGTGCCGCCGAGTACAACGGAGTGGCCAGGGCCTCGCACATCAAGGACAAGATAGTGGAAATGATCCATCTTAACGAGACCATTCACGCCGCGGGCCTGGCCTGCTCCAGCGAAGGCAAGCCCACTGCCTCGGGCACCTACCTTGTAGATCTCCTGCTGGCCAATGTGTGCAAACTGAACGTGACCAGGATACCTTACGAGATGGCCCGGCTGGCGGAGGACGTGGCGGGCGGGCTTCTGGTCACGCTGCCCTCGGAGAAGGATCTCGCAAATCCGGAGGTCGGCCCCCTGCTGGACAAGTACCTGCGGGGGGTGAGCAGTGTGCCCACCGCACACCGCGTGCGCATTCTGCGACTCATTGAGAACCTTTGCCTTGGCCTTGGGGCGGTGGGGTACCGCACCGAATCGCTGCACGGCGCAGGCTCTCCCCAGGCGCAGCGCATCATGATTTCCCGGCTGGCGGACCTGGAGGGCTTCAAGCGCCACGCGCGAATTCTGGCCGGCATCGAAGAGCACCCCGACCTGGGGGAACTGGGGATGAGAAAACAACCTTGAGGTGTGCGATGTCCCGGCTTAAAGAAATCAGGCAGGCGAAGGAACAGAGGAAAGAGCGGTTGAGCGCCGCCTTAACCATGATCACGGGCAGGCTAAGGGAGAAGAAATAGTCAGCTCGGGGAGAACCGCTATATAAAAAGACCTTGTAAGGCCGAGGCAGAAAGGTGGCTTGTGCGCTAAGAGCTTACCTCTAAACCGCCAAGGGACATGTTGGCATTTCCGACAAGATCGACCTATTCTTCAATCCACATGGGTTTTCCCCTGCGGAGCAGTCCCTTGGGGCCCTCACGGTGCTGCGCCGGAAGCTTAATCACAAGCTTGCCCGTTGGCACCGTAATTTCGACCGTTCGCGGTGCCAATATTACCACTGCCCTGAAATTAGTTGGCATTCAGGCAAACTAGATTTTATACTTTTTATAGAGTGTAACTTATCGCGTTGCTGCTATTTTTGTCCAAATTCTTTTCAATAAGGGGGATGCGTATTCAGTATGGGATCGTGCCGTTATAAGCTCCTGGGCCTGGCTCTTCTGGCGCTGTTCCTGGTAACGGTGGTCGCCGGCTGCGGCGGCGGTGCCCCCGCGACCAAAGAGGGAGAAAAACCGGCAGCGAAACCGATTAGAGTCGGCGTAATCGATACCTACACCGGGCCCGCGACCACTTACACCATGGATGCCCTCGACGGATTCAAGTTGGCGCTCAAGGAGGTCAACGAGAAGGGAGTCCTCGGCACAAAAATCGAGTTTCTGCAGCGCGATGAACAATTCAAGGTGGACGTGGCCCAGAACTGGGCAAAAGAACTGGTGATGCGGGAGAACGTGGACCTGCTGGCCGGGACGATTAACAGTGCTGCGGCCCTAGCCGTCTCGGAATTTGCCAAGGAGAACAAGGTGCCCTTCCTCGTCTGGGGTGCGATGAGCGAGAAGATTACCGGTGCGGCCGGGCACCGCTATGTTTTTAGCATGTTGCCTAACACGGCGATGAGCGGGCGTGCTGGTGCCGTGCAAATGTCGAAGATGCCTTACACGAAATACTGGCTGGCTGGTAGCGATTACGAGTACGGGCATTCCATCATCAATAACTTCTGGGACAACCTGAAGCGTCTCAAACCCGATGTACAGAAGCTGGGCGAAACATGGTGGCGCGTAGGGGAACCCGATTTCACCCCTTATATTAATGCCATCAGGGCGGCGAAACCCGAAGTACTGGTAGTGGGTACCGGCGGCGCCGACATGGTGCCTTTTCTCAAGGCCGTTAAGGCCACAGGGCTGAGCAAAGACGTGCAGGTTTGGGTGCATACCGCCACAGACCTGAGCACTTTAAGGCCTTTGGGGGCCGAAGCGCCCGAGGGAGTGCTCGGCACCAATCCTTATCACTATTACTATCCCGATACGCCGGAGAACAAGGCTTTTGTCGAGGCCTTCCGTAAGGAGTATAACCGTGAACCGGCGGCCTTCGCCCTTTACGGTTACCTCGCCGGTAAATTCATCGCCGCCGCCTACGAGAAGGCCGGCGCGGTGGACCGCGAGAAGTTCATCGATGCCCTGGAAGGCCTGACCATCGACAGCCCGGTGGGCAAGGTGACGGTGCGCAAAGAAGACCACCAGGTAGTCATGCCCATGTTCTTCGGGAAGACGGCCAAAGATCCGAATCTTCCCTATCTCGTAGCAAAAGACATTACGGCACTTTCGGGCACAGAAATCATGCCCCCCATTGAAGAAATCATGAAGAAGCGGGAAGGCAAGTAACACGGGTGCCGGGGGCCCCGGCGCGGCAGAAAACCGCCCGGTGCCCCCGCAGCATTGGGGAGGACGCGGGGGATATGGATCTTTCGGCCATCGGCAGCCAGCTTCTTGTTGGCCTTAGTCGCTCGATGATTCTCTTCATTATCTCCTCGGGATTGAGTCTCGTCCTCGGTGTCCTGAGGGTGCCGAACTTTGCCCACGGCTCCCTCTACATGTTGGGGGCGTTTACCGCCTTTACCGTGGCCACCGCCCTGGGAGGCGGCCCCGGCGGGTTCTGGTGGGCCGTGGCCCTTGCGCCGCTGGTGGTGGCAGGCATCTGCCTCCTGGTCGAACGCGGCTTGCTCCAGGCGATCTACCACCGGGAGCACCTGATGCAAATGCTTTTGACCTACGCCCTTGTCCTGATCTTTTCCGATCTGGTAAAGTTGATCTGGGGCGTGGAGTATAAGTCCCTCATGCCGCCGCCGGCCTTAACCGGTGCTTTCACGTTCCTCGGCACCTCCTTTCCCCGTTACAGTCTTTTCCTGCTCATTGTCGGGCCTCTGGTGGCCGTGGCTTTGTGGCTTTTTTTGAACCGAACGCGCCTTGGCAAGATCTGCCGGGCCACCGCAACCGACCGGGAGATGGTGGACGCCCTGGGTATTAACAGTAAGTGGGTCTTTGCCGCGGTGTTCGTCCTGGGGGGCTGGTTGGCTGGCCTGGGCGGGGTCTTCATGGCGCCGACGGTGAACATCGTCCTCGGTATGGATCACAGTATTATCATCTCCGCTTTTCTCATCGTGGTGGTCGGCGGCCTGGGGAACGTCTGGGGGGCCCTCGTGAGCGCCCTGATTTTCGGCGTGGGGGAATCCTTCGGTGTGCTGTTTTGGCCCCGGTTCGCCATTGTTTTCCCTTTCCTGATCGCGGCCGTGCTCTTGATTATTAGACCGTCGGGCCTCTTAAAGTCGGTGTGGTGAAATGAGGGGGAGTATGCGCCCACAACCCGTAAGACCAACCGTAGAGAAGGATGCGACCCTAAAGAGGTCGGCATTACTTCCGGTGGCGGCGGCTTTTCTTGTCTTGCTTGTACTCCCGAGCTTCATTCCTTCCTATTACGTCTATCTCTTTACCCTGATTTACATCACCGCTTTGCTGGCGACGAGTCTCAATTTTTGCCTTGGCTACGGGGGTCTTTTGCAGTTGCACCATGCCGTCTTTTATGGCCTGGGGGCCTATACCGTGGCCATTACTGCCGTCAGAACCTCGCTACCGCTCTGGTGCGGCCTCTTGCTCGGCCCGTTGGTCGCCGCCGCAATTGGCTGGGTTATGGGTTGGTTTTGCGTGCGGCTGCGGGGTCTGTATTTCGGCATGCTGATGCTCGCTCTAGGACAGTTGGTTTGGACGGTAGTTTACCGCTGGTACGAGTTCACCGGTGGTGACGACGGCATTCACGGGCTGTCCATGCCTCCGCTCATCGATTCGCTTACCGGTTGTTACTACTTAACCCTGGTCGTATTCTTCGTTTGCCTGGGTATTATGTACCTGATGGTGAATTCACCGTTCGGCGTGACCCTGCAGGCGACGCGGGACAACCCGGTGCGCAGCGAGAGTATCGGCATCAATATCAGGCGCCACCAGCTCGCGAGTTTTGTCATTGCCGCTTTTTTTGCCGGCGTGGCCGGGGTGCTTTTCGTCGTGCTCGAGCGTTCGGTTTCTCCGGCACTGCTCTTCTGGAGCAAGTCGGCCGAGGTCCTGATCATGTGCCTGCTCGGCGGCATGTCCACCTTTCTTGGTCCCTCCTTAGGCGCGGCCGCCGTAGTGGTACTTTCCACGGTCATCGGCATCCATACCGAATACTGGCTTATAGTGCTGGGCGTAATCCTCTTAGTACTTGTTCTTTTTCTGCCGCAGGGTATCCTGGGTTATCTCGAGGAAAGGATCGGTAGCGGCCGTGGCCTGAAAGGGGCAAGCGAGGACTATGTTGAGGGTTGAGCGGGTCGCGAAATCGTTTAACGGTTTCAAAGCGGTGGACGGGGCGAATCTCACCGTAGAAAAAGGGCAGGTGGTCGCGGTAATCGGTCCCAACGGCGCGGGAAAGACGACCTTGTTTAACTTGATTACCGGTCACCTGCGCCCTGATGCGGGGCGCATCACTTTTAAGGGCGAGGAAATCGCCGGTTTGCCGGCGCACCGCATCTGCCACAAGGGGATTGCGCGTTCTTTTCAGTTGATTAACATTTTTCCCCGCCTGACCGTCTTCCAGAACGTGCAGGTTTCGGTGCTCGCGCGGGCGGGCAAGAGCGGTGACCTCTTCCGTCCGGTAAAGAAAATGGCCACGGAGGAGACCATGGCCATTCTGAAGCAGGTCGGCCTGGCCGCCCAAGCCAACCGGGTCAGCGGTTCCCTCTCTTACGGCGACCAGAAGGTGTTGGAGATCGCCATCGCCCTGGGCAACAGGCCCGAGCTGTTACTCCTGGACGAGCCGACGGCCGGTATGTCGCCGGAAGAGACGGCGGCCACCATCGCCTTGGTCGATCACCTGGCGCGCAGTCAGGGATTAACCATCCTCTTTACGGAACACGATCTGGACGTGGTCTTCAGTATCGCCCAGAAGATCATGGTGATGCATCAGGGAAGGAGCATTGCCGAGGGCAAACCGGATGAAGTGAGGGCAAACGAAGAGGTCCAGCGGGCCTACCTGGGGGAGACAGCCTGATGCTGGAGGTAAAGGAGATCCATACCTATTACGGTTTGAGCCACGTCCTTTTTGGGGTTTCATTGGTGGTAGAGCGGGGGGAGGTGGTGTGCCTGCTCGGCCGCAATGGAGCAGGCAAGACCACCACGCTACGCAGCATTATCGGGCTTACGCCACCGCGGCGCGGCAGCATCACCTACAAAGGTACGGAGGTGACCGGCCGCGCGCCTCACCAATTGGTCCGGATGGGTATCTGTTATGTGCCGGACAACCGGCGGATTTTCCCGGACCTCACGGTAGGAGAGAATCTGGAGATTGCCGCCAGGGGTGGCGGGAACGGAGGGCAGGGGTGGACGAAGGAGAAGGTTTACGCACTCTTTCCTGCCCTAAAGAAACTGGAATCCCGCCGCGGTGGCTACCTCAGCGGCGGCGAGCAGCAAATGCTCGCCGTGGCCCGCGCCCTGATGGGCAACCCCGAGCTCCTCCTTTTGGACGAACCGACCGAGGGCCTGGCGCCCCTGGTGGTACGGGAACTGGAAGAGCAGATCCGCCACCTGCGTGAGGAAGGTATCTCCATTTTGCTCGCGGAGCAGAACGTGAAATCCGCCTTGCGGCTTGCCGATCGGGGCTACATCATCGACCGCGGGCAGATACGCTACCACGGCACGGTCGAGGAGCTGCGGGAGAACGAAGAAATCAGGAAAAAATACCTCCTGGTGTAAACCCCGCTTGCCCCGGCCTGGCGTAGGCAGGCCGCCTGCTTGCGGGGAATAAGTCTTGAGGCGGGTAACGGTTAGATGCCATGACCAGCCAAGTGGTTCGGGTTCCACAACTGGCCTGGCACGGCCCCAGAGCACTGGAGCTTTGGTTTCCCGCGGGGTGGGAAGTAAAGGTTTACCAGATGATGGGCGCCGATCGCCCGGCGCTTGGTACCGAGGAGATCGGGGCGGCGATCGGCCGGCCTATCGCCGGCCGACGGCTGAAAGAGCTGGCCCGGCGCAAGAAAGAAGTGGTCATCCTTTTCGACGACCTTACCCGGGTGACGCGCGCTTACGAAATCGTGCCGTTTCTTTTGCGCGAATTGGCCGAGGCGGGTGTACCGGAAGAGGGCATCCGCTTCATTGCCGCCCTGGGGTGCCACGGGGCGCTCAACCGGCTGGACCTTGCCAAGAAGCTGGGGGCAGAGGTGGTAGAACGCTTCCCGGTCTTCAACCACAACCCGTTTGCCAACTGCCTCGAGGTGGGCAGGACCGGAAGTGGCCTCCGCCTGGAGGTCAACGCCGAAGTGATGGCCTGCGAGTTGAAGATCGGCATCAGCGCGGTCACGCCCCACATCATGACCGGTTTTGGCGGGGGCGGCAAGATCATTTTGCCCGGCGTCACCTCGCTCGGCACCACCGCTGCCTTTCACCGGCTGGAAAAGCCGGCGCCTGGCGGTCGGGAGGCGCGCTGGATGGGATTGGTGGAAGGTAACCCTCTCCCGGAGGAACTTACCGCGGCCGGTCGCCTCGCAGGGCTGGACTTTAAGGTGGAGTGCCTGGTTAATGCCTGGGGGCAAACGACGGATGTTTTTGCCGGTGACCCGCCAGCCGCGTACGCCGCCGCCGTCGCCGCCGCCAAGCACCACTACTTGACACCCGGCGGGGCGGATAAGGACCGCGACGTGGTGGTGGCCAACACCTTTGCCAAGGCGAGCGAGGCCATTGCCGGGCTTTGTACCGCTTACCAGGCCGTCAAGCGCGACGGGGGCACGGTGGTCTTGATTGCCAATGCACCCGAAGGCCAGGTGGTGCATTATTTGATGGGACCGTTTGGCCGGACGGTGGCGGGCGAGCTCAAGCTGGAGGCGGGCATCCCGCCCTACGTGCGGCAACTGATCGTCTTCAGCGCCTATCCCGACCCGGCCGCCCGCGGTTACTTCGCGGCAGACGAAAGGCTGCTTTTCTTGCACCGCTGGGAGGAAGTCCTGGCAGTCCTCGAATCCTCTTACGGGCCGGGAACCCGGGTCGGCATCTTCCCCGGAGCAGAAATCCAATATTCTCTTGACAGCGAGCGCTCCTTGGTTTAGACTCAGGGGCGAAAAGCGAGCAACCTTTAACTGGTCCCCGCGAGGCCAGAAGGAGTTATAGCGGCAAGGCGAAAGCCTACTTCCGTCTGGCGGGAGTAGGCTTTTTTGCGGCCCGGCTGCGGGGTGGCATGGAGAAGAGGCGGGGAGTAGCCGACGGTGCAGGAGAAGGCCAGGATCATGGATGCCCAGGCCATCCAGCGCGCGCTCACGCGCATGGCCCATGAGATCCTGGAGAAAAACAAGGGTACGGACGGGCTGGTGCTCGTGGGCATTCGCCGGCGCGGTGTGCCGCTGGCCAAGCGCCTGGCGGCACGCATTGAGAGCATCGAGGGGCGCGCCGTGCCGGTTGGGGTGCTGGACATCACCCTTTACCGGGACGATCTCTCCCTGCTCCGGGAGCAGCCGCTGGTGCAAAAGACAGAGGTGCCCTTCAGCGTGAGCGAGAAGAAAGTAGTGCTGGTCGACGACGTGCTCTTCACCGGCCGCACGGTCCGCGCGGCCATGGATGCGGTGATGGACCTGGGCCGGCCGCGCAGTGTGCAACTGGCGGTTCTCGTCGACCGGGGGCACCGCGAACTGCCCATCCGGGCGGACTACGTGGGCAAAAACGTGCCCACCGCACGCAAAGAGGTTGTGGAGGTGCGGTTGACGGAGATAGACGGGACAGAAGAAGTGGTCATCCTCGAATCCCCTCGCTAGGCCTCAAGCTTGCGGGGGGATTTTTTTGAGCCGCCGACCAGGGGTGGTTGTTTTGGGTCTTGTGCACAAAGACCTGCTGGGGCTGGAGGAGCTCAGCAAGGAGGAAATCGGCCTCATCCTCGATACGGCCGAGGCGATGAAGGAGATCCTCGGGCGAGACATTAAGAAGGTGCCCACCCTACGAGGCCGCTTGGTGGTGAACCTTTTCTACGAACCGAGCACCCGTACCCGGACCTCTTTTGAGCTGGCCGCCAAGTACATGGGCGCCGACGTGGTCAATATCGCCGTGGCCACCAGCAGCGTGGTCAAGGGCGAAAGCCTGGTAGATACCGCGGCGACCCTCGCCGCCATGGGCCTCGATGTGCTTGTGGTGCGCCACCGGGCCGCCGGCGCGCCGCATCTTTTGGCAAGGCACCTGAAGGCTTCGGTAATCAATGCGGGAGACGGTTGCCACGAGCACCCCTCTCAGGCCCTGCTCGATCTCTATACCATCCGCGCGCGCAAAGGACGGCTCGAGGGTTTAAAGGTGGCGATCATCGGCGACATCCTCCACAGCCGGGTGGCGCGTTCCGATCTCTGGGGATTGACCAAAATGGGGGCCGAGGTACGGCTGTGCGGCCCCCCGACTCTGCTGCCCCAGGAACTTGCCCGTACCGGCGCGAAACTGGTCTGGCAGGTAGAAGAAGCCCTGGCGGGAGCCGAAGTGGTGATCGCCCTGCGCCTGCAACTGGAAAGGCAGGAGCAGGGGCTGCTCCCCTCGTTGCGCGAGTACAGCCGGCTTTGGGGCCTTACGACGGAACGGCTCGCCCTGGCCGCGCCGGACGTCCTCTTAATGCATCCCGGCCCGGTCAATCGAGGAGTGGAGCTCGATGCCACCGTGGCCGACGGCCCCTGGTCGGCCATCAACGAGCAGGTGACGAACGGTGTGGCCGTGCGCATGGCCCTACTCTACCTGCTCCTGGGGGAGGCGGGGAAATGAACTGGTTAATTAAGGGCGGCCGCGTGGTCGACCCGGC
>JACIYD010000379.1 GCA_014360105.1 Clostridia bacterium | reverse complement strand
TGGCGGAAAACAACCGCTTTGCCGCCTTGGAAATAGCCAGACGTATCGGTGAAGCCATCCGCCGGGGCTACCTCAGGTGCACAGACGAAGAGTTGGCCGCGTTCCAGAACGCGGTAGTGGAACTGGAGGGCAAAATTGAAGAGAAGACTTGAGGTGGGGGCTGGTGCGTTACGTCTACCCGTTTACGGCTATCATTGGCCAGGAGAAGATGAAGCTGGCATTGATTCTGAATGCGGTCAACCCCCGGATCGGCGGGGTGCTCATCCGGGGGGAGAAGGGTACGGCCAAGTCCACGGCGGTGCGGGCGCTGGCCAGCTTGCTGCCGGAAATCGAGGTAGTGGCGGGCTGCCCCTGCAACTGCGACCCGCAAGACCCCGCGCGGCTCTGCCCTTTTTGCCGGGAGCGATTAGCGGCGGGTAAGGCGCTTGGGGTTAGTAGGCGGCCGGTGCCGGTGGTCGACCTTCCCGTTTCGGCAACGGAAGACCGGGTGGTGGGAAGCCTCGACTTCGAGCACGCTCTCCGGCACGGGCGACGGCGCTTCGAACCCGGTATCTTGGCGCGGGCCAACCGCGGCATCGTCTACGTGGACGAGGTGAACCTCCTGGACGACCACCTGGTTGACCTTGTGCTCGACGCGGCGGCCTCCGGGGTAAACGTCGTGGAGCGGGAGGGGGTGTCAGTAGCCCACCCGGCCCGGTTCATCCTGGTCGGAACGATGAATCCCGAGGAGGGAGAGCTGCGGCCGCAGCTTTTGGACCGCTTCGGCCTGTGCGTCCCGGTGGAGGCGCTTCGGGACCCGGCAACCCGGGCCGAACTCGTCCGGCGGCGGGAAGCTTTTGAGGCCGACCCCCAAGGCTTCATCAGGGCCTTTGCGGCGCAGGAGGAAGAGATGCGGTGGCGGATCGCGGCGGCGCGGGCGCTGCTTGCGGCGGTGGTCGTTCCTGAGGGGGTCTTGCGGGCGGCGGCGGAAATGGCTCGAGAGGCGTTCGCCGCCGGGCACCGGGCGGAGATCGCGCTGGCCGAAGCGGCGCGGGCGCTCGCGGCCTGGGAGGAGCGGCGCCAAGCAGATGTGGCGGATGTGGAGAGGGTGGCAGAAATGGCGCTCTTCCACCGGCGGCGCGAGGCCCCGCCGCCACCGCCGCGGCCAGAGGAAGAGGTAAGGCCCGAGGAGCCGGAAGAGCCGCAAGCCGCGGAGGAGCCGGAGGAATCCGCGCCCGAAGAAAAGTCCCACGCCGGAGAGCCTGAGGCCAAGAAGGGTCGCCAGGAGCAGGAGCACCGGGAGAACGGGGAGGGGGAAGAGGGGGACGCATCCTCGTCGTCACCGGCAGCCGCGCGCGAAACCGTCTTCGCCGTGGGCGAGCCCTTTGCGGTAAAACGGATCGACCACGGGCGCGACCGTATCTTGCGCAAGGGGTCGGGGCGCCGCTCGCGCACGCGGACGCCGACCCGCGCGGGGCGGTACGTTCGGGCCACCTTGGCGCGGGGGGCTGGCGACCTGGCCTTTGACGCTACGCTCAGGGCGGCGGCGCCACATCAAGTGCGGCGCGAGAAAAGGGGTCTAGCGATCGCCATCGAAACCAGCGATATCCGGGAAAAGGTGCGGGAGAAGCGGATTGGGAACTTTCTCCTCTTCGTGGTTGACGCCAGCGGCTCGATGGGTGCTGCGCAGCGGATGGTGGCAGCGAAGGGTGCGGTCTTGTCCCTTTTGCTTGACGCCTATCAGAAGAGGGACCGGGTGGGGATGATCGCCTTCAAGGGCGAGCGGGCGGACGTTTTGCTGCCGCCGACGAACAGCGTGGAGCTGGCGCACCGGTGCTTAGAGGAGCTTCCTACCGGCGGGCGCACCCCGCTGGCGGCAGGGTTGTTGCGGGCCTATGAGGTGGCGCGGGCGCATCTTTTCAAGAACCCGCACCTCTCGCCGCTCTTGGTGATAATCTCCGACGGCCGGGGCAATGTGAGCTTGGCCAACGGGAAGCCCCTGGAGGATGCCTGGCGGGTGGCGGCCCTCATCCGGCGTGACGAGCGGATCAAGAGCGTGGTCGTGGATGTGGAAAAAGAGGGGGTTTTGCACTTTGGCCTGGCGCGGCGGCTGGCCGAAACACTGGGTGCAGCCTACTACCGCATCGAGGATTTGAGAGCCACCACTCTGGTCGAGGCGGTGCGGGCGATAACGGAGTAGCTCCTCGGAGAGAACGCAACTTTAGCAAAAGGAGGCCGTTTATGCAAAAAGAAATTTTCCCTTTCACCGCACTGGTGGGGCAGGAAGATATGAAAAAGGC
>JACIYD010000378.1 GCA_014360105.1 Clostridia bacterium | reverse complement strand
CTTCCAATACCAGGAGGTCGATCTTGGCCGTATGCGCAGATGTGTCGGCGCCCCGACTGGTGTGAATTACTCCCCGGTCGTTCATGCCCCCCTTTTCCACGGTAATTACGGCCCCCGGGGAATACCGGTCGAGTATCCGGCGCGCCTCCTCGGCGGCGGCCGCCGATTCCGAGGGAAAGCCCATGACGGACGCCGCATGAATGGGCGCCCCGGAACCGGCCGCCTTAATGGCCTCATCGGGGGCCAGGACCCTCAGCCCCGCCGCATTGAGCACCCGACTCATCGGTTCGACTATGGTATCTTCCACCAATACCAATGGGACTGCGCCCAGTCCCCGGTGCACCGCCCTGGCCAGGGCGGCGGCGCCGGGAGGGCCGTCGGTCTCGGCAATGCCTAAGGAGATGTGAGGCCGGTCCAGCCAACCGGTGCATATGAGCACCACTTGTCCCTTGGCCAGGCTTTTCACCAAGAGTTCCGCCGCCGAAAGGCAAAGAGGGCGGCCGGCCTTTTTCCTGGCCGGGGGATAAAGCAGATGGATCACATTCCGTGAAGGGACGTCGACGTTGACCAGAGCGTCTACGCGCTCCCCCACCAGCAGATGCTTGTCCTCACTGAGCAAGGCTTTCACCTCTCATTTAGGCCCGCGGAACTTCTCTGCCGGCTGCGACGCAACCGGGATTTCCAGGTCTAGCAGGGGTGCGTACTGTTGTGAGCCGAAGATGTCCGCGTCGCCCGGGCTGCCGCTGGGGCGGTCACGGTAAATGGTAAACTTGATGGCGTAGGCCGGGTCGAATGCGACAAAGTCGGAGATACGATCCTCGCTGATGTTATAGAGCCGGGCAATGCTTTGCCGGGTGATGGCGCCGCTTTGCTTGACCATCTCGTAATTCTCCTTCGAGGCAAAGATAATGTCAAAGGTAATCTTGTCCACCCCGGCGTTCTTGCTCCGTACGGTCTTGGCCAGCTCGCTCAGCTTTTTCGTCGCCAACCTTCTTACCTCCCTAAACACCGGCTTCGGTAAGGTAAACGGGGAAGAGTTCCAACGGGTCGCTTACGGCCACCGTGTGGTTAATGGTCCAGCGGTAGGCCGGACTGGCCGGCAAAACCTCGTCCAGCACAAAGGCCACGCCACCGGCGGTACCCTTTACCTCCGGCAGCCGGGCATAGAACATTTGGCGCGTACCGGTCATGCAGACTTCCTGGGCCATTTCCTTGGTGGGCGCCACGCCCTGTACCACCACGCAGAGCTCGTGGCCCGGCCGCTCCTTAAGCGGCTCCCATTCGCCCATGACGCCGTTGCGGCCGTAAACGTGGTAGTAGAGCTCGTAGCCGGCGTCCCCGAACCGCTCCCGCACCTGCTCCTTCGCCCAGGCAATCACCCGGTCGATGTTGGCGATGGTATAGGGGTCGCGGAGGCCGGCCAGGCCGATGTAGCGCTCGCCCACCTTGCCCGAGCCTTCCAGCTTCACGCGGAACTCCGTGGCCGGAACGAACTTGGGTCCGGTGATGCGCACCGTCTTTTCGTCGTATTGCTCGTAACGGCACTCCGTCATGTCCAACACGCCGCCTGCCACATACTCATAGAAGGGGTTAGACCGCTCGTACATGGCGTGCCCGCCCACCGAGGCAACGGTGCACCGCTGCTCGGGGTGCATCGCCGTCACCAAAACCTCTTCGTCGGTAATGGTGCCGATTACCGTCTCCTTCCCGCCGTAAGGCTCGGCGCAGAAGGAGGCGCACTCCAGCACTTTGCCCAGGTAGTAGGCCAGGGCTTCCGGGAAGCCGGCCCGGATGGCCGGCGCGGCGAAAATAACACTATCGCTACAACGGCCGCCGATAATCACATCCGCCCCCATGTCGAGCAGCCGAACGTACGGGTGGATCCCTGCGACGGCAACGATGCGGTCCGTTTTCGCCAGTTCCTCCGGCGTGAGATCCGGCCGCCCGTCCAGGCCGCGGATCACCTCTCCCTTTGCCATTTTTTCCTGCAGGTAGTCTTTGCTGACCTCGGAATAGAAGTATCCCACCTTGAATTGAGGGAGGTTATGCTTGACGGCCAGCTCCTTAATGATCTGCACGTAGAGGTCGACGCGGCTGTTGCTCCCGGTATCCCCGGCCGAACCGATAATCATGGGAACACCCAGTTTGCGCGAAGCCAGGAGCATATGCTCGAGGTCGTGCCGTTGCCACTCGAGGGGGCTTGTTGAAGTATCGGTGCCCAACGGTACGGGGCCGATATCGCAACTGCCAGAGTCGGCCAGAATAAAGTCCGGCCGGGTGGCCACCCCGAGGTAAA
>JACIYD010000377.1 GCA_014360105.1 Clostridia bacterium | reverse complement strand
AAAAGGCGCCATGGCACTGAAGCTCATGAGCATGATCAGTTGGACGATAATCATTGTCGCGAGGTTGCGCCGCCAGGACATGGTGGTATCCTTCTTTGGGTGTTAACCCTATCTTAACACTCTTTGGCCCGGGTGTTAACTTTTTCCCGTGGGATACTCCCGCGTTGCCGTTCCGCTTTTCCTTCAGAAGGAATCGGCACCGATACGGCTAATACTTCCCTGCGAGAGCAGCGGGCGGTCAAGCTGGGCCTCGGGGTGATGACTATGCGTCTTCTCCACCTTGCCGACCTTCACCTTGGATGGGTGCCACGGTTCCTTGGTGACAAAGAGGGCGAGCGGCAGCGTGAGCGGGACAGCCTTCTTGCCCGGGCCGTCGACTATGCGCTGGACCCCGCCCACGGCATCGGCCTGGTACTGATTGCCGGCGACTTATTCGAAAGCCATACGCCGCCTAAAGATCTGGCCGCGCAGGTCTTACAGGAGTTGCGCCGGCTGGAGGCGGCCGGCGTAAAGGTAGTGACCGTCCCGGGCAACCACGACGAGATAACCTACCCGAATTCGGTTTACCGGGAAATGGCCGGCGATTGGCCGGGAGTACTGGTACAAAACCCCCGGCCGCAATTGGTGGCCGTAGTGCCGGTTGGGGGCGAAGACTGCTACCTTTATTCACTGGCTTATACCGGCGGCCTGACACCTACCGCCCAGCCCCTTGCCGACTTCCCTCGCTTGGAGGCGCCCGGCTGGCATCTCGGTGTCTTTCACGGCTCCCTGGACTGGAGTGCCGGAGACCGCAGTCTACCCCTTTCCTCCGAAGGACTGGGCCGTGCCCGCTACCATTACGTCGCCCTCGGCCACCTCCACCGCCACCGAGTAGTCGCGCTTCCTTCCGGCCCGGCCGTATACGCCGGGGCGGTGGAGCCCAAGGGTTTTGACGATCCCGGCGTCGGTTTCTTTACCGTAGTCACCCTCGCGCCGGAAGGGGCAACGATCGAAAAAGTGGCGGCCGGCGCCCGGCGCGTACGGGTTGAGAGGGTGGATGCCGGACTTTTTGCCACTCCAGCCGAGTTGGAGAGCCGGCTGGAGAGCTTCGCCGATGGTGAGGCCCTTACCCGGATCGTACTTACAGGCACCGCCAACTTTCCCCTCTCGGCCGATCGGCTGGCTGAACGGCTTGCCTCCCGCTTCTACTATCTGGAAGTCGAAGATGAAACCACGACCCTGAACCCGGACCTTCTGGTCGCCTGGGCGCGTGAACCTACCATTCGTGGTCTTTTCGTGCGGCGCTTGCAGGAAAGAATGGCACGGGCCGAGACCGCGCGGGAGCGGCAGGTGATCGCGCGAGCCCTTTTGAACGGCCTGGCCAGCCTGCGAGCAGGGGGCGAAGGCGAGACGCGACCAGAGGCTTTTTGAGAAGTGCTCCATGGCGCGCTAAATATTGGAATTTCAAAGGAATGCCCCGTGGGGTGTGCCCCCCACGACGAAGGCGGGAAATTTGTAGGCTGGTCCACCAGCTTGCCGTCGCGGGAGCAAACCCAGGTCAAAGCCCCAGAAAGTGCAATTTAAGGAGGGCAGCGTTTTGGCGCGCGTTTGGTGGCGCAGACTGGTTTTGCGCGGCTTCGGGTGTTACCGCGAGGAAAAGACCCTGACGCTGGGGGAAGGCCTGAACGTTTACGTCGCGGCCAACGAGGAAGGGAAATCCACCCTGGTAATGGGTTTGGTGGCCGTACTTTACGGGCTGCCGGGCAGTAGCGATCCCGGGGTCTTTGGGAAGGCCCGCTACCAAAACTGGGACGGACCACGCGAGTTCAGCGGTGAACTCGAATTCAGGGTAGACAACCGGGATTACCGCCTCCAGCGCGATTTTGCCAGTGACCGCGTCGTCCTGGCCCGGTGGGAGGAAGGGGCGTGGCGGGAGCTTGTGGGCGGGGAACACCGTGCGCGCGCCCGCCGCCCCAACATCTCCTATACGGAGGCGCTGAGAAAGCTCATTGGCCTAGAGACACCGGCCCTTTTCACCGCCACCTTCTGCCTCACCCAGCCCCTGCCGCGCGGCGATAGCCTGGAAGAAGAGGTGCTAAGGTTGCTTTCGGGGGCGGCACGTGGCTACCGTGCGGCGCTCGGCAACTTGGAGAATTCTCTCAAGGAGTTGACCCGCTATACGCGTGAGCTAGGGGTAACCGCGGGAAATCTCCGGGCAGACCGGAGGCTGGAACTGCTCAAGGCCGAAATCTCCTCCCTGGAGGAAAACATCGACCGTGCTCGCCGGTCGCTGGACGCCTTCCCCGCGATTCAAGAAGA
>JACIYD010000376.1 GCA_014360105.1 Clostridia bacterium | reverse complement strand
AGGCAAGGAGGGTGGGTTTCGCCGACTTGCCTTACCAAAGCGCCGCCCGGCCGGGAATGCCGGTCTATCCCAGCCGCCCCCCGGCCCAGTTGGGGAGCGGGGTGGCGGTGGCGGCGGTCAGCCCGGACTTTGCTCCGGGTGTGTTGCTTGCCACTGGCCGGCCTTTCGACGTGGCCATCGCCGGTCGCGGTTTTCTCGCGGTCGCGCTGCCGCACGGGGAAATCGCCTATACGCGCGACGGGTGTCTCGCCGTCGCGGCCGACGGCCACCTCGTACATGCCGGCTCCGGTTACCCCCTGGCCGACGAAATCGTCATCCCGGAGGAAGCAGCCGCAGTGACCCTGAGGCCCGACGGCAGGGTGATGGTCTCACTGCCCGACGGGGTAACAGAAGCAGGTCGGATCCAGCTTTACCACTTTGCCAACCCTGAGGGGCTGGTGGCCCGCGGGCAGAACCTGTGGCTGGCGGGTGAGCAAGCGGGTACGCCCCAGGTGGCGCCTCCCGGGGAGGAGGGGATGGGTAAGCTCGTACCCGGGATGCTGGAAGCAAGTAACGTGGACCTGGCGACGGAGATGGTGGCTCTCCTGCTGGCGCACCGTGCCTACCAGTTAAACGCGAAGAGCGTGCTGGTGGGCGATGAAATGTGGGCTCTGGCCAACGAATTGCGCCGCTAAGTGAGGGCGGCCTGGGGGATCAAGGCAGGTGGAGCCGGGCATTCATGAACAAGAGATAAAGGTAGGTATCGCCCAATGGAGAGTTGCCCGTGCACCTTACTGGTTGGTGACGCTGGGTCTCGGTTCCTGCGTAGGCGTAGCGCTTTACGACCCGCTCGGCCGCCTGGGAGGACTGGCGCACATTATGCTGCCCGACAGCCGCCAGTTTCCCGGCCAGCAAAACCCGGGCAAGTTTGCCGATTCCGCCTTGCCCGTGCTGGTGGCCGAGATGGAGCGGTACGGCGCGGGCCGTACACGGCTGGTGGCAAAGCTCGCTGGCGGTGCCCAGATGTTTAACTTCAGCCAGGGTACTTCCCTGCTGAACATTGGCCAGCGCAACATCGCCGCGGTAAGACAGACCCTGGAAGAGCTGGGCATCAGGGTTGCCGGCGAAGACACGGGCGGCCATGTGGGGCGGACGATGATGCTCAATACGGGAAACGGCGAAGTTTACGTCAGAAGTATCGGCCGGCCCGTGAAGATTATTTAGGGGCGAAGAGTTATGGACTTTGCGGCCTTTAAGCGCGCGGTCGGCGAAAGCTTCGGTCTGGTGCTCGAGGGTTATAAGGAAAGACAATTAAAGCGCCGGATCGACAGCCTGATGCAGAGCCTCAAGGTCGAGGACTACCGTCGTTACTACACGCTGCTCCTGAGCGATCCGGAGCAAAGACGGCGCTTTCTCGACCGCATTACCATCAATGTCTCGGAATTCTTTCGTAACCCGGAGATCTTCCAGATTCTAGAGACGGAGATCTTGCCGCGGCTTCTGGCCGCGAATCGGCGCCTCCGCATCTGGAGTGCGGCCTGCGCCAATGGGGCCGAACCGTATTCGTTAGCCATCCTCTGTGCCGAGCAGAATCCGGGCGGCGGGCACCAAATCGAGGCCACGGACATCGACGAGGGCGCGCTGGCCGCGGCCCGCCGGGGGGTCTACCGCAAAGAAGTGCTCCAGCACGTCTCGCCGGCGCGCCTGGCGCGCTTTTTCACGGAGCAGGACGGCAATTACGAGGTCAGGGAGGAACTGCGGCGCGTGGTCAGCTTTCGCCATCACGACCTCTTGAAAGATCCCTACGGGCGGAACTACGACCTCATCGTTTGCCGTAACGTGGCCATCTACTTCACGCGTGAGATCCAGGAAGAGTTGTACCGGCGCTTCTTTGCCGCCCTGCGTCCCGGCGGGGTTCTTTTCATCGGTGCGACGGAAACCATCCTGCAATACCAGCAGTTCGGCTTCGAGAAAATCGGCACCTGGTTCTACCGGCGACCGGCCGGAGAAAAGGGGTAGGATGGTGCTCGACTGGGATCATTTGGGCAGTCTTCAGGTGGACGCCCTCAGGGAGATTGGAAGCATCGGGGCGGGCAACGCTGCTACGGCCTTGGCCCAGTTGCTGAACCAAAAAGTCGCCATGACGGTTCCCCAGGCCGGCATCCTGTCACTGGAAGCACTCATCCGGGGCCTCGGCCACGAGGAAGAACCGGTGGCTTGCGTCAGTACGCTCGTTGGGGGCGAGGCGTCGGCGATGGTGCTCTTTATCTGGCGGGCGCCCGACGCCTTTACCTTGGTCGACCTTTTACTGGGAAGGCCGG
>JACIYD010000375.1 GCA_014360105.1 Clostridia bacterium | reverse complement strand
TCTTCATACCGCCAACTCGGCGCGGGCTACAAACGAAAGGGCACGGGAAGCAGTTCGGCCAGGGAGAAAACGAGAAAATCGCCGCCTTCTTTTTTTTGGGTAATCACCGTCAGGTTGGGACCGAACTCGGCCAGGGCCTGCCGGCACGCGCCGCACGGGGCATGAAGGCCGTCGCCCCGGGCGACCACCGCCACCGCGGCTACGCCCCGCTCGCCGCCGAGGACGGCCTGGGCGAGCGCGGCGCGTTCCGCGCAAAGGGTGAGGCCGTAGGAGGCGTTCTCGAGATTGCATCCCCGGTAGATTGCACCGGAGCGGCCGAGCAGGGCCGCACCTACGGCAAAGCCCGAATAGGGTGCGTGGGCGTAGCGGCGCGCCTCCCAGGCCGCTCCCAACAGCTCCGCCGCGTCGATGCCCTGGAGGGCAAGATATGCCCGGGCTTTCTCCCCGCGGCGGCCGACCTTTGTTGTCCGGGGCAGCCGCGGCCGTGCGGCGGCCCGGTCCACGCCCGCCAGGATCTCTTCCTCTTTGGCGCGCATCAGGCGTGCCCCTTGCTCGCACTCGTGGTCGTAGCCTGCCAGGTGGAGGATGCCGTGGGCCACAAGGTAGGCCACTTCCCGCTCCAGCGGGTGGCCCTGCGCCGCCGCCTGCCGCGCGGCCGTTTCCAGGGAGACGGCCACGTCTCCCAGATAGTGCTCCTCCTCTCGCTCAGGCGGCCAGCGCTCCCCGTCTTCCCCGGGCTCGCTCAAGGGAAAGGCCAGCACGTCCGTGGGCGCATCGATCCCGCGGTAGGCGCGGTTTAGCTCGCCGATGCGGCTGTCGTCCATCAACGCCACGCCCACTTCCGTCTGCGGTGGCAGGGCGACCGCCGCCAGGGCCTTTGCGCCCAGCCGGGCGAGTAGCTTTTCCAGTTCCGCACTAACGGCAATGCTATCCTGTAGATTGCTTACGTGCAGGGGCATCCCGCACTTTTCTCCTTTCCATCTCTTTTAGTACCGCTTCCGGGTACTCGATGCGGGAGTGAAAGATCCCGCTCAGGGAGCGGGTGAAGGCGAGGGCGATCTTATCCAGCTCCTGGAAGGTGAGGGCACACTCGTCGAGCTGCCCGTCCTCCAGCTTTTCGCGGATGATCCGGCGCACCAGGCCCTCGAGGCGGGCCGGCGTGGGTTTCTGCAGGCTCCGTGCGCTCGCTTCCACGCTGTCGGCCAGCATGACGATGGCCGCCTCCTTGGAACGGGGCTTGGGCGAATCGTAGCGGAACTCTGCCTCCGGCACCGCTTCACCCCGTCCTTCCGCCGTCGCCTTATGGTAAAAGTAAGTCACGAGGCTCGAGCCGTGGTGCTGGGCGATGACGTCCCTGATCACCGGCGGCAGCTTCGCCTCACGGGCCATTTCCAGCCCGTCCTTGATGTGGGCGGTAATGATCAGGGTGCTTAGGCTGGGTGTCAGCTTGTCGTGGGGATTCTCGGCGGTCAACTGGTTTTCGATGAAGAAGTAGGGCCGCCGCAGTTTGCCGATGTCGTGATAGAAACTGGCTACGCGGGCCAGGAGGGCGTCGGCGCCCAGAGCGTCGGCCGCCGCCTCGGCCAGGTTGGCCACGAGGAGGCTATGGTGGTAGGTGCCCGGTGCTTCTAGCAGAAGGCGGCGCAGCAGAGGTTGGTTGGGGTTGGCCAGCTCCAAAAGCTTTGCCGCACTGGTAATGCCAAAGGCGCTCTCCAGGAAAGGAAGCGAGCCGATGGTAAGCACGGAAGAGAAGACCCCGTTGGCCAGGCCCATAAGCAGCCCTACCGCCAGCACCGAAGCGGCACTGCCCTGGATGAGGCCGATGCCGCCGATGGCCGCCATGTCCGCAAGGATGATGTAGAGGCTGGCCTTGGCAAGGTCGGTGCGCTGGCTCAGGTGGGAAACGCTGTAAATACCGGCCAGGCCGCCCACTACGGCCACGGCGACAAAGGAAAACTGACCCCCGCTGAGGATACCCACCAAGAGACCGAGAAGTACGGTGCAGAAAACGGCAAGCCGGCTGTCAAGGAGGATGGCAATGAGCATGGCGCTCGCCGCCACCGGCACCATGTAACCTACCTGGGAGGCCATCTCTGGCCGGCCGCCCAGCTCAATGGCCGTGACCACCCGCCCCAGGCCCACACCCAGGATGAGGAGCACCCCCAGTAAAATGAGATGACTTTCGCGCTCCAGGACCTCCCGCTGGTAGGCCAGGAGATAGAAGGCAAGCAAAAGATAGAGGAGGCCGACCAGGATGAGAATGCCGAGAAAGGAGAAGAGGGCTGCCGGCGGGCGGAGCAAGC
>JACIYD010000374.1 GCA_014360105.1 Clostridia bacterium | reverse complement strand
ACCACTGCCTATCCCGAATATGCGGTTCAGGCCTTCGAGGTCGACGCGGTCGATTACCTGCTCAAGCCCATCGCGCCCGGCCGGCTGCGCCAGGCCGTTCAGAAGGCACTGCGCCAGAAAGAACAGAACGGAAAAAATGGCGAAGGTGAAAGTGCACCGCCCGTTACCTGGCAGCGTTTGCCCCAGCGCCTGGGCCGCCTTCCGGTGGAAAAGCAAGGCAAGACCCTTTTGATCCGCGAGGAGGACATCATCTACGCTTATACCAAAAGCGACAGTGTCTTCATCCGTACCCCGGACGAGCGCTACAGCAGCCGCTTTACCCTGAAGGAGCTCGAGGAGCGGCTGCAGGAACCTCCTTTCTTCCGGGTGCACCGTTGCTACATCGTTAACCTCAGCAAGGTGCAGGAAATCATCCCCTTCTTTAACGGCACCTTCACCCTCACCGTGTACGACGGCCAGCGGACGGAGATACCGGTGAGCCGCAACCAGGCCAAGAAGCTAAAGCTTCTCCTGGGTCTTTAAAGGCCCAAAAGCGGACAACGGCCCCGGCAGAAAATCTGCCGGGGCCGGTTGCGCCTTATTCCACCGTAACGCTCTTGGCCAGGTTGCGCGGCTGGTCAACGTCACAGCCCCGTGCTACGGCGACGTAATAGGCAAGCAACTGGAGCGGCACGATGGCAACCGCCGGGGCAAGCCAGTCCGGTACGGCGGGTAAGGTGAGGACGGTATCGGCCACCCCCGCCAGCGCCGCTTGGCCCTCGGGACCTGCCAGGCCGAGGATGTAACCGCCGCGCGCTTTCACTTCCTTGGCGTTACTCACCAGCTTTTCCCGCAAGGCACCTTGGGTGGCCAGCGCCACTACCGGCACACCCGGCTCGATAAGGGCCAGCGTCCCGTGTTTCAATTCCCCGGCCGCGTAGGCTTCGGCATGGACGTAGGAGATCTCTTTCAGCTTGAGCGCGCCTTCCATGGCCACCGGGTAGTCCAGGCCCCGCCCGATAAAGAAGCAACTGGACCGGTCGGCAAAAAGCGGCACCATTGCCCGGATTTGCTCCACCAGGCGCAGGCTTTCTTCCAGTTTGCCGGGTACGGCGGCCAAGGCGCAGAGTGCCTCCACCTCGCCTTCGGCTTGGGCCGCCCGTACTTGCCGCAGGTAGAGGGCAAAGAGGGTCAGGGCAAGCAACTGGGTAAGGTAGGCCTTGGTGGAAGCGACGGCAATCTCCGGGCCCGCCCGGGTATAAAGCACGGCGTCGGCCTCCCTTGCGATCGAGCTGCCGACCACATTGACCACGGCTACCGTGAGGGCGCCGCGGCGCCTTGCTTCCCGCAAGGCCGCGAGCGTATCCGCCGTTTCGCCCGATTGGCTCACCAGGACGACAAGGGTTTGGGCATTAACGAGCGGCTCGCGGTAGCGAAACTCGGAGGCAAGGTCGGCTTCCGCCGGCAAGCCGCAGAGCTTCTCCAGCAGCGCCTTGCCGACCAGGCCCGCATGGTAGGCCGTACCGCAGGCCACAAAAAAGACCTTATGCGCCGCCGCGATTCTTTCGGCCAGCGGCGCCAACTCCGGCAGGTCGACGCGGCCGTGCGCGATCTTCAGGCGGCCGCGCAGACAGTCGCGCGCCGCCCGGGGCTGTTCGTGGATTTCCTTGAGCATAAAGTGAGGGTAGCCGCCCTTTTCGGCCGCCGCCGCGTCCCAGGTAACCCGGAAGACCTCCTTGGCCACCGTCCGGCCCTTGGCGTCCCGTACCGTCACCCGGTCGCGGCGCAACTCGGCCACTTCGCCGTCGGCCAAAAGGTAGGTGCGACGCGTATACGGCAAGAGCGCCGGGATATCGGAAGCCAGGTAGTTTTCCCCTTCACCCAGACCGATGACCAACGGGCTATCCTTGCGTACGGCCACGATCCGGTCGGGCTCGGCCTCACTGACCACGGCCAGGGCGTAAGAGCCCTTAAGGTGCTTCACGGCGGCGAACACCGCGGCCAGCAGGTCACCTTGATAGTAATGTTCGATAAGATGGGGCAAGACCTCGGTATCGGTATCGGACCGCATTTCATGGCCTTGCAGCGCCAGCCAGTGTCGCAATTCCTGGTAGTTCTCGATGATCCCGTTATGCACCACGGCCAGCCGGGAGCGGCAGTCGGTATGGGGATGAGCGTTGCGGTCGCTGGGCTCACCGTGCGTTGCCCAGCGCGTATGGCCGATGCCGGCCGTTCCTTGTGGTGGGGCCTGGGCGAGCCGCTCGCCCAGGAGGTGTAGCTTGCCCGCTCCCTTCACCAGCGCGAGCCCCTGGCCGTTAAGAACGGCAAGGCCGGCCGAATCGTAA
>JACIYD010000373.1 GCA_014360105.1 Clostridia bacterium | reverse complement strand
ATCTTGGGGGGTGGCCCTCCGGGCTGCGCGGTGTGTGCTTTGACCAAACCGCTGGGTGGGACTTTCTGGAAATACCTGAACTCCGGCAGGCCCTGGCCCAGGCCGGGTTGCGCTTCGACCTCGTCGGGTTTGACGCGTGTCTCATGGGCATGGCCGAGGTGGCCTACGAGCTGAAAGACGCCGGCTCGGTGATGGTGGCCTCGGAGGAAGTGGTGCCCGGCGACGGCTGGCCATACGACACCGTTCTGGCCTGGCTGGCGCAGAACCCCTCGGCGGACGCGACCGCCTTTGGAAAGGCCATCGTGGCGGCCTACGCCGAGGCGTACTCGCGCTCTTCTGGCCGGAGCGAGCCTGTGCCGGCGCCGGTGATGGCGGCGGTGGACCTCACCCGCATGGCGGACGTGCAGGCCAAGGCCGGCGCCCTGGCCGACGCCCTGCAGCGGGGCTACCCGCAACTCAAGGCCGGCATTGACCAGGCTACGTGGGAGTGCGATTGCTTCTGCAACGAGCCCTTATACGACTACTGCGATTACTGCGATCTCTACGACTTCGCCCGCCTGGTGGCGGATTACTGCCGCTCCTCGGCGGAGATCTCCGCCCAGGCCGGGGAGCTGATGGCCGGCATAGAGGCTGCCGTTCTGGAGCACCGGGTCGCGGCCGGCAGCTACGACCTTCCCCACGAGCGGTCCCGCGGCCTGGCGGTCTGGCTGCCGTGGGGAGGCATGCCCGAATGGGGGCCTTATCCCGCGGAGAAGTTCCAGGAGCTGATTAACCGGTATCGGGCGCTGGCGTGGTCCCGCGACGGCCGGTGGGACGAGTTCCTGACGCGCCTGGTCGGAAGCGGGGAATCAGGATGTCTGTTCGTGGTCTCTTCGGATCCCCAAGACGGCGACGTTGACGTGCCGGTGGACAAAACGATCGCGCTGGAGTTCTCCGAACGCATTAAGGCCGGTCCGGACTACAGCAAGATCGTCCTCAAGGACGCGGAGGGCAGGAAGGTAAGCATCAAGAAGAAGATCGCCGGATCCACGCTCTTCATCGGCCCGGCGCGCGAGCTGAAGTACGGTACAGAATACACCGTAGTGGTCCCTCGGAACGCGGTAAAGAGCTACTCCAACGCTTACCTGGCAGCGGACTTCGCGCTGACCTTCGCCACGGAGCCTCCGGATGTCGAGCCGCCCGAGGTAGTGGCCACCGAGCCCGCCGGATGGAGCGAAAATGTGCCCCTGAACGTGACCATTCGACTCCAGTATTCCGAACCGGTGTTCAAGGGGCCGAAGTACCTCAAGATCCAGCTTTGCGACGAAGGCGGAGGAAAAGTCAGCCTCAGCGCGAAGATTGTCGAGAACGTGCTCGAGGTAAGGCCGAAGAAGCGGCTGAAGCCCTGGACTTGCTACACCCTCACCGTGCCGCAAGGCGCGCTGAAGGACAAGGCCGGCAACCTGGCGGAGAGCTTTGAGCTAAGCTTCACCACCGGCGGGTGACGGGCTCTCCCGCCGGCACGGCGGCAAAAGCCTGGGCCCCGGACCGAAGGCCCCGGGGCCCAGGGATCCGCTGCTTGACGAGCGGGTGCAGCCGCACCCTTAAGCCCAAGGGAGGTCGGCGTCAGTGCGAACGCCCTGGAACTTTCGCCGGGGGGCAATTGTAGCGGTGGTCTGCGGCTTGGTGCTGGCGGCCGCTGTAGCGGCGGCGAGGGCGGTTCAGCCGCCCGTGCTGGTGGTGGACGGGCGGCTGGTGCCGTGCGACCCCCCGCCGTTTGTTTCGGGCGGCCGGATCTTCGTTCCCGTCCGCGCCTTGGGGGAGGTCCTGGGCCGCGAGGTCCGGTGGGACGCGGCCAACCGGGCGGTGATCGTGGAGGAACCCTCTGGAGGAACGGATCTCGCCGAGGCGTTGCCCCCGGCGGAGGGGCGTGACGACGCGCTGAGCGTGGCCAGGCCCGCGTCCGTGGGCGGAGTGCAGTACGTGCGGGGGTTCGTGATAAACCACCGCGTGAGCTGGGTTCTCGACGGGAAGTTCAAGGTGCTGCGCTTTCTTTACGGCGCGTCCGACGCCGCCATGACGCCCTTTGAGGGCCCCGGCGAAGGCCGGGTGTGCGCGGAGGTGCTGGGCGACGGCAAAGTGCTGGCGGAGATCTGGGCCGAGAAGGGGCAGAGCCCCAAAGAAGTGACGGTTCCGGTAGCCGGGGTGAAGCAGGTTGCCGTCCAGCGGAAGTGGCGGCACTACCACGGGGGCGTGGTGATCAACCCGGCGGCGGAGTAGGACCGCCCCGCCCCGAAGAATATGCAAGGAGGTAGACGAGCTTGAGGCGGACAAACGCGCTGGTCTGGAGTTGGGTATGCTCCGTGGTGCTCTTGG
>JACIYD010000372.1 GCA_014360105.1 Clostridia bacterium | reverse complement strand
CAGCGGTACCAGGGCATTAAGGAGGTCGCCCCGGGCGAACTCCCGGCGGAAGTTGAAGGCCAGGAGGAAGGAATAAACCACTTGTGCCCAAAGTCTGCCGGAGAAACGGAATTGCTCGGGTGCCGCCTCGGCCAATTCGCTCAACTGCTGGCGCGCCTCTTCCGGCAGCACCTTGTCGAGCAGAGTGTCGTAAAAGCGGTTGAAACCCTGGCGAAAGCGCGTCATAATGTCCCGGAAGTGCATTTCGTGAGCTTGAAGCGGCTCTTCGTAGGCCTGGCCGTAGGCGTCGACGGTACGGAGCGCCGCCCGGTGGTCCCCCAGGCGCTCGCGCTGGGCAATATAGCTTTCAAACAGGGTCTTGGACACCTGGCGGAAGATGAGTTCGCGTTTGCCGGCGGAGGGACGATGCAGCTTTTGCCCCAGATGAACTTCGGCTATTCTCGTTCCCTGGGTAATCGCCGAGGTAACCAACCAAACGTCTACCCCGTAACCCCCCACGTCACCGTACCAGACCTGCTCGTCCTCAAGAAACTCCTTAAGCTGGGCATGGGCGATGCCCATCACGCCGCTGAGAGGGTCGTGTACTTTCTGGTTGTAGAGGGCGGCAAGCAAGGGGTATACCAAAAGCCTGGTTACCGTGGCTTCCAGATAATGCCTGGTAAAATGGGCCAGGGTAAGGCCAAAACCGCCTTCTTTCAGTGGTTGGAGCAGTTGCTGGATCCACCGGCCGTGAAAGCCGCGCCGCCTGCCGTCGACCTCCTCGCTGAGGAGATCGGCTTCCAGGAGGGTCAGATCGGCTCCCAGGGTGTACGCCAGCTCCATAATCGCCCGCAGCGACCAGCCACGGCCGTTAAGCTCCCGGTTGTTCAGGAGAAAGGCAATCTTTCTTATCTTGCCGTCCAAGGGGAGCTGTTCCAAGGTTTGCAGCGCCGCCGCTCCTACCGGGGCACCGGCGCAGACTACTACGGCCCGGCTACCGGGGAAAGAGGCCTTGATCCCTTCTGCGGCCTGGGCGACCACCTGCGGCAACGTCTCGGCCTCGTTGTAAAAGGGAATGCCCACCACCAATTCCGCTTCCCCGATTTCCCTGGCCGCCGCCAAAGGAGCGGCCATCTGCTCTCGATAGGCTTGCTCGAGTTCACGAAAAGGAGGCTCTTTCCGGCTCATTCCTCTCCCTGCCAATCCTGATTCTTCATTAAACCTCCATAATGATGGGCAGGATCATCGGGCGGCGGCGGGTCTTTTCGTAAAGGAAGCGCCCCAGGCATTCCCTCACGCTGGCCTTAATGGTTGCCCAATCGCTTGCCTGTCTGGCCAGGCAGTCGCTAATGATCGCGCCCACCTTTTCTTTGGCTTCCTCAAGCAAGGCTTCTGCTTCCCGCACGTAGACAAAACCCCGAGAAACGATGTCCGGTCCGGCCACGATGTTGCCGGCTTCCCGGTCGAGGGTAAGCACCACAATAAGAATACCATCCTGCGCCAGTTGTTTGCGGTCCCGTAAGACGATATTGCCCACGTCGCCTACGCCAAGCCCGTCTACCAGCACCCTTCCGGCAGGCACGGTACCGGCGAGAGAGCCGCGCTCCTTGGTAAACTCCAGCACCTGCCCGTTTTCCGCCACAAAGATGTTGCTCCCCGGCACGCCCACTTGCGCCGCCAGCCGCGCGTGTTTTACCAGCATGCGGTACTCCCCGTGCACGGGGACAAAGAATCGTGGCCGCACCAGGTTGAGCATCAGCTTCAGCTCCTCCTGGCTGGCATGGCCGGAAACATGAATGCCGGAAAGCGCCTCGTGAATGACATCGGCTCCCTGGCGAAACAATTGGTCCACGATACGGCCGACCATTTTCTCATTGCCCGGCACGGGGTTGGCGGAAATGATCACCGTATCCCCCGGTACGATTTCCACCTGTTTATGGTCGGCGGCGGCCATGCGGCTCAGCGCCGACATCGGCTCCCCCTGGCTCCCGGTGGTCAGGATCACGACCTCGCGGTGCGGCAGGCGGTTTACCTCGTCCAGGTCGACCAGGGTGCCGGGGGGAATCTTTAAGTAGCCCAGTTCACTGGCAATTGTTACCACATTGACCATGCTCCGGCCGGCCACGGCGACCCGGCGGCCAAAGCGAGACGCCAGGTTAATCACCTGCTGGATGCGGGGAATATTGGAGGCAAAACTGGCCACGATGATGCGCTCCCGCGCCTGGTGGAAAGCTTCGGCAAAGGCTTCCCCTACCGTGCGTTCCGATAAGGTGTAGCCGGGCCGTTCCACGTTCGTGCTGTCCGAAAGGAGGACCAGTACCCCCTTTTCCCCGAGTTCGGCGAACTTGTAAAAGTCGGTGACCTCGCCGTCTACCG
>JACIYD010000371.1 GCA_014360105.1 Clostridia bacterium | reverse complement strand
GGAGCTCAACCCCATCGAGCGCGTTTGGAGGATCACCCGAAGGCAGGTGACTCACAACCGGTACTTCGAATCCTTGGACGAACAAGCTGCGGCATTGACTGCCCATTTTCGTAAATGGGACCAGCCTAATCCAGTACTCAGGGTTCTATGCGCAAATATTTAAGACGCTACATATATATTGCCCGCCAAAGGCACAAGGACCTTCACGGTCGTACCCCGGCCCGGCTGTGATTCCAGGAAGAGTTTGCCTTGCAGGAGGTGCACCCTTTCCTCCATGCCGGCCAGCCCCAGCTTGCCTTTATAGGTCAGGTCGCCGATGAGCGAGGGGACCTGAAAACCGATGCCGTTGTCCCGCACACTAACCACCGCTTCCCGGCCGTGGAAACACAGGGATACCTCCACCCGCGTGGCCTTGGCATGCCGGACGACGTTACGCAGGGCTTCCTGGATAATGCGAAAGAGGTTCACCTCTGCCTCGGGAAGGAAGCGGCATGGTTCCCCCGAAACGAGTAGTCTCGCTGCCAGCCCGTACTCCCGTCTCATCTCCCCCAGAAGCCACTCTACCGCCGGGAGCAGACCGAGGTCGTCCAGGATGGCGGGCCGCAGGTGGTGGCTGAAGTAGCGCACCTCCTGAATGGTGTCCTTGATTTGCTCTCCCAGCCTCCATAAGAAGCGGGAATCGCTCATGGGGAGGTCCCGGCGTTCACGGAGGAAGCTTTCCAGGTGGTGCAAGATGGCGATCAGGGACTGAAGGGTGCTGTCGTGGAGTTCGCGGGCGATGCGGCGCCGCTCGTTCTCCTGCGCCACAGTAATTTGCTGTACGTAGTGGCGTAGGTTCTGGTAGAGGCGCGGGTTCTCCATGGCCATGGCCAGATAGTCGGCCGCGCTCTCCAGCAGGCCGAGCTCTTCGGCGCTTAACTCCCGGGCGGTCCAAGTGCCGACCGCCAAAAGGCCGAGGGGGCGGGCACCGGCTACCAGGGGCACGGCAAGCTGTAGTGTGGGAGACGCATGCGCCACGGCCGCCGGTACGACGGCCCCTTCTTCCACCTTTACTTGTTGCCATTGCTTTGCTTCTTCCGCACTCAGTCCCCGGCTGGCAATCAGTCGCGGCGCTCCCTCCTGACCGTCCAGGGCGTAGATGAGGACGGTGTCGAGCCGCAGGGTGCTGCTGAGCATTTCTACGACCGCTTCCGAGACCTCTTCCGGCCGGGAGGCCCGGGTGATGCGGGAGGCCAGAGCACGCAGGAAATGGATCTGGCGTTCCAGGGCCAGGGTCGTTCGCAAGCGGCGGCGCAGCTTTTTGCGCCAGAAAGCTTCCCGATCAAAGAGAAGCTGACGCCAGTATCTTTCGCGCCTCCAGGCCCGCCAGCAGAAAAAGAAGGCGGCGCCGAGCGCCGCTGCCAGGACCGGAACGGAGTTAGACCACGGAACGCTCATGGTACATCCCAACCCCATCCTCCAGGCGCAACCAGCCCTGGTGCAGGCCGACAACAATGGCCTCGGTCCGGCAGGTGACCCCCAGCTTACTAAAAATATTGGCGAGGTGGGTCTCGACCGTGCGCACGCTGACAAAGAGTCTTTGGGCGATTTCTTTGTTGCGCAGGCCCCGCGCCACCAGGCGCAGCACTTCGGTTTCGCGCTCGGTCAACGGCTCCGGCAACTGCCGCGTTTTGCCGCCCGCATTGCTGCAGCGTTGCATTAACTTGCGTACCACCGCGGGGTGGAGTACCGGCTCGCCGCGCCCTACCGTGCGGATGGCATTTACCAGTTCCCGGGCGTTTACGTCTTTAAGAAGGTAGCCGGCTGCGCCGGCCTCCAGGAGCGCAAAGACGTACTGATCGTAGTCGTAAGCGCTCAGAACAAGGACCGCCGTTTTCGGGCTGATCTGCCGTATTTTCCGCGTAGCTTCAATACCGTTTAGTTTGGGCATGCTTACGTCCATCAAGACCACGTCCGGCCGGAGCCTCTCCACCAGGCGCAGGGCTTCTTCGCCATTACCGGCCTCGCCGACGACAACCAGGTCTTCCTCTTCCTCCAACAACTTATGGATACTTTCCCGAACCACCGCGTGGTCCTCGGCAATAAGGACGGAGATGTCCGGCACTTTCCTTCCCTCCCCTCATTTTGCCAGAAAAATAATACATCTGTAAGGTTACTGACAATTATACCTCTAAAACAAAAAGAGGTCAAGCGCGAAGGATTCTGGGCGTCCACCGCCCCGTGCGCCTGGCACCAGGCAAAAGGCGGCTACTCCCTCTTCGCGTGGCCATCCCTCCCGGTCTGGACTGCCACTGTAACAAATCTCCTTAAAAGAATTCTCAGGAGAGAAACAGGCCGACGCAGTAGATTAGCACCAAAAC